>JAPOOP010000563.1 GCA_026713385.1 Candidatus Poribacteria bacterium
CCAATTCGGGTCACTCGCATAGAGAATATCGTTCGCGCCAATGGCGATATCGTTGGGTTGATTCATTGTCGGTTCGTGTGCATGGATAGTGATGTTCCGCGTGTCCATATCCACTGTGAGGATATTGTGGTTCGTGTAGTCAGCGATGAACATAAAACCTTCGCTGTTGAAACGGATACCGTTGCCAATGCTACCGGTCGGAAGTTCAATAAAAACGCTCGAATCACCGTCGGGGGTTACCTTGCCGATGGTGTGCTGTCGTTCATAGTTAACAGCGTATAGATTTCCCGCTGCATCACAGGCGGGTCCCTCGATTCCTGATGTAAATCCGTTAACGGATGTAAATTCTTGACTGACAAAAAGTTCTTCGTTCATTGACTTTGTGATTCCTCGAATTCAGTTTGCAGTGCAAAGCACGAACACACCGGTATAGGCATGTGCAAAGTTGCGTCCACCGATCGGTGCGAACTCCGAATTTCCGAAAAATCCAATAACGGGGAGTCCCGGAAACTTTTCTTGGATAACACCGATGTCATGATTCGCCGCGCCGTATAGCCCCTTACCACGACCTAAGCAGTTGAAATAGAGCCCGAATGCTGGTGGATGTTGCCGTGTTTTCTCGGCTAATTGTGTGATAATCGCTTGTATTTCGTCTGCGGCGGCGTTCGGATTTCGCAGATGGAACTGCACCAATTGTCCTTCCGTTACTTCCTCAGATACAGCCAGTGCCGCATGCTCCTCATTAATACCGACAAGATTACGAATCAGAAAATCACCGCGGATCGGATTTTTGTTTTCAGGATCCATCGCGATTCCAACAAAAACAGTGCCGCCTGACCGACGAATATCGTCTTGGGTTAGCAGTTGTAACGCCCCTTTAAAGTTTTCCAATGCGGGTTCACCATCCAATTCAAAAATAACGCGCCCCTCCGCTCTTGTGACCTCGCGCGGTTTACCGATGGGTTGACATCCTTGGGCAACGCCGATCTCTGTGTCGAAATCACCCGTTAAGAGGATACCCGTGAGTCCTCCTTCTGTTGCCTCTCCGCCTCTCCAATGATACATCTGCGCCCCTGTTGCATCACCAGAAACAGCGGCACCCACGACAGGCAGTGCGCTCCCATCCTCACCAATATGCGTCACAAGTTCTGCTGGGTTCACGGCTCGAACATCCGGGAAGATTACGAGAAGGGAACCATCACCGAGTGCAGACTGAATGTCTTTTTGTAGCTGATTGCCTACTTCAGATGCCGTGCCTTGCGCGCTCAATGATACTGCCGAAAGTTGCTCGCTACGGATAACCATTACGGCAAGAGCCGGTTCTTCTTCAAACTCTCCCGCTGAAGTCAGGACACTCATCCCACTACATCCGATGAGTTCATCACAATTGGAGTTAGAGTGAACCGCTTGGTACAAGTCCTCATATTCCGTTTGATAGTTGATGGTTGCAAATACGATGGCAAAATCGGCTTTGGCGATACCTGCGTTCCCCATTGCCATCAGTGTTGCGCGTTCCGCGGCTTCCACAGTTGAAAGGCTTTGCGAATGTCCCACACCTACATGAATCATCTGCTCACCTACCTTTTTGCGATAATAATACAGTATCTACGAGAAAAGGTCAACAATTAGCTGAAAAAGGCAGGCAACAAGGCAACAGATTTTTCGTTGACAATCCATGCGGGACGTGTTATTATATTTTTAATTTGACGGAGGACATTTTGAAAAAAATGGGCGCGTTCTGGCGAGCCGTAAGAGACTTTTGGAGAACAGGGAAAGCGGGGGTTGCCCTGTTTCTGGTTTCTCTCTTTGTTACCATCTATGGTTACATTGCTTTAGACTATGAACTAACGAGCGGTTGGCAGGGACACGAATCTGTTCAAAATGTGCTGAAAGATATTTCGGACTTTATTCCCGTTGGTGCAGTATTCGTTGGAATGATAGTGGGAGGCATAGATTTACTCATGTTATTGTCAGATTGGTATTTAGCGAGAAAAGAAAAGCAGATTCAGGCCGCCAAAGCCGAAGCCAAAGCCGAGGGCAAAGCCGAGGGCAAAGCCGAGGGCAAAGCCGAGGTGTATCAAGAGATCGCGGCATGGCATGCTCGTCGAACGGCAACGGAGGCGCGGGGCGAGACATTCACTGAACCGCCTCCTGGTGTGCCACAAAACGGGACTGAATAGGGCTTCTAACGTCAGAGAGTCACCAATTTCTACACGGGCGGCTCTCTTTTGCTTTAGAAGTGTCGGGACTCGGTGCCTTCCCTCAAGAGAACCGAATAATTCTGCGATAATACATTGCATCAAAAAAGCGTATAATGGAGGAAAAGGGATTTGTCAGCAGAACTCCTTAATGGTAGCCAACTTGCGAAGCGCGTCCGGAGCCAGATCCGACGAAAAATAAAAAATCTCACGTTTACTCCAGGTCTCGCTGTTGTCCAAGTAGGCGATGATCCTGCCTCAACACTCTATATCAAGCACAAGCAACGTGATTGTGAAAAGGTGCATTTCCATTCCGAAGTCCATCGCTTATCAGCAGATATTAACCAAGACACCCTGATTGAACACGTTGAAAACCTAAATGATCGAACGGACATTCATGGAATACTGGTGCAAATGCCACTCCCAGAGGGCATAGATAAAGAGGCAGTCATCGATAAGATTAACCCACATAAAGATGCAGATGGATTGACACCAGTCAATTTAGGGAATCTCCTCATCAACCGCGAGGGTGTGACACCTTGTACGCCGACAGGGATTATCCGCCTGATTGAACTGACAGGTGCACAGATTGAGGGCAAACATGCCGTCTGTATCGGTAGAAGTCCGCTGGTTGGTAAATCGGTTGGGATGATGCTGCTGAACCGAAATGCTACCGTTACTTACTGCCATTCCCGAACGGTAGATTTGGCAGCGGAGGTTCAGAAAGCAGACATTCTCGTCGCTGCTGTCGGTAGACCGGAGTTTGTAACTGCGGACATGGTGAAACCCGGTGCTATAGTCATCGATGTTGGAATTAACCATATCAATGGACGTGCCGTCGGGGATGTTAAATTTGAAGAAGTTAAAGAGGTAGCAGGATTTATTACCCCTGTCCCGGGCGGTGTTGGTCCTATGACACGCGCAATGTTATTAGAAAATACTTTGAAATTAGCGATTGGAGGCTAAAATATGGCGTTTCCAGGATTTGAATTGAAAGATAAGGTAATGTTAATCACGGGTTCCGGCAAAGGCATCGGCAGGGGTATCGCGCTCGCCGCTGCACAGATGGGTGCGAAAATCATCTTGAACAGCCGTACTCCGTCCGATCTTGAGGAGGTTGCCAGCGAGATCCGTGAGAACGGAGGTGAAGCGGAGTCGGTCGTGTTTGATGTCAGCGATATGGCACAGATTGCGACAGGCGCACAAGCGGCACTCGATGTTTGGGGTAGAGTCGATATTCTCGTCAATAACGCAGGTACGAACCGTCCGAAACCAGCACTTGAGTTAACCGAGGAGGATTGGGATGCGATCTATGATCTCAATCTTAAAGGACTGTTCTTCCTAACGCAGACGCTTGTGAAACCGATGATAGAGCGGGAGAATGGGAAGATTATCAATATTTCTTCGACAATGGGTTTGGTAGGCGGTCCGTTGCGAACTGCCTATTCAGGGAGTAAAGGTGGCGTTGTGCTGCTAACGAAAGGACTCGCCGTTGAATGGGCACCTCATAACGTCACAGTGAACGCTGTCGCACCGGCGTTTACGCGGACACCACTCGCGGATGTCCTTTTGCAACGTAAGGAATTTTACGAAGACGTTGTTCGCCGTATCCCGATGGGACGTGTCGGTGAAGTGGACGAGGTTGTCGGCGCGGTGCTGTTCTTAGCATCAGATGCGGCAAACTGGGTGACTGGGCAAACAATCGCCGTTGATGGTGGCTGGGTCGCTTGGTAGTTTTCACAGTTCTCAAAATTGCAGGCGCGGTTCAAGCCGCGCCTATTTTTTGTCTACTGTCTCCGAAGACGTTTCAGTGTACTCGGTGGACTTGAAGGGATAAGGATCGCTCCAGAATTTGAGACCGAGGATCATATTACCCTTAAAGTCAAGTATAAGTAGGCAACCTTGACTCCTATCACTTAGAGGATTTCCGGGATATTTTTAGGTTTTAGCACGTAGGTCCCTTACAACCAATGCGGAAATGCTACGTGCTGGTGCTCATCAACTTTGACACACAACCGGTTTTCGTTCCACATAACACCGCACAACATCAATAATGAGTGCAATATCGTTCCGCGCAGATCCCAATGCAGTATAACAGGGTTCACCTTCTATGATACACGCATGGAAATGACGCAGTTCCCGTACAAACGCGCTCTCCCATTCGACAACCGGTGTCTTGCTATAGGTTGTGCCGTCGGGATCTATCCCGTGTATCGTTACCTCCGACAAGATACCGCGTGAAAAACCGGTCGGATAAGATACGATCACGCGTTTGGTGTCGCCGTAGATTTCCAGCGTCTCTTTAAAGTCCCAAAGATCTGGGAGATCCACCCATGTCGCGACACAGCGCGCGCCATTCGGATAGCCAAACACGATCGTCACACCGCGTCCATCAGACCAGACTTCCGCGCTAACTACCTCACTCGGCGAACCGAGCATCACCCGCAAACTGTAAATATCGTGAATCATGCTACCGGCAAGCAAGTAGAACACTCGTGCTGCTTTGCTTTGGATACCGCTTTCGAGTCCGGTTTGCGATAACAGGTCACCAATAGCTTCTGCCTGTGCTTTTTCACGTGCGACCCCAGCAGGTTTAAAGGCATCCGCCGGAACATCGTCGAACCGTTCGACATCAAATTGGCTCAGATGTAAACTATTATTCGGGTGGAGATGGTTGATCTGCACAAATCGGTAACTTTCCATTGCGTCTACTTCGAGCTTGGCGAGTTGGAAAGCCGGATCATGTACCTTCATATATCCAGCTTGTGCGACGGTGTCTGCGTCACGTTGTGCGGCGAGCATGGCATCCATTTCTTGAAGTGAAAAACAGACAGGTTTTTCTATAAAAACATGCTTCCCTGCCTTAAACGCCGCGAGTGCGACTTCCGTCTTAGGATCGCCGTGGCAAAGCAGAACAGCATCCACATCTGTGCTTAGCAACTCATTGTAATCTGTCACGAATTTCGGAACATGAAACCGCTTTGAGACGGCTTGTGCAGCACTACGCGAAAGATCACAAACAATAGACACCTCAAATTCTCGATGAAGTGCGGTAAGATTGGGGAGGTGATGTACTTGTGCGATTGCACCACATCCGATAACACCTATCCGTATACGACTCATATCTTTTAGCCTCCAGTAGATACGCTTTCTATATACGCTTATCGTATCACATACACGAAATAGGTGCAATGTGTAGTTATCAGTTGTCAGTAATCAGCGGTCAGCAGTTGGGATTCAGAAATTTTTCCTACGGAAAGATTCAGGTAGAGGGCGGTTGACAATAAACACGAAATATCTCATAATAGACGCAACCAAATCACCGATAAGATGGAGGCATAAATATGGACATGGCAACAATTCCTTGGCAAATGGTACTTCTGTGTGGGTTGTCTGTATGCGTTGGATGGGGGATACGTGGCAACTTCGGACATGAATACGGTGCGGCACTCGCTGGCGCGCTCGGAGCGATGGCAATTGCCTTACTCTCTGGAAGAGAGGATTGGTGGCGGCATGTTCACTACTTCGCGTTGTTCGGTGCCATCGGTTGGTCCTTCGGTGGCAGCATGTCATATATGATGGTCGTTGGATATAGCCATTCATCGCACTCACGGACAGTGTTTTACGGGTTTGCGAATCTGTTCGCTATCGGTTTCCTGTGGGCGGCACTCGGTGGTGCTGGAACCGCGCTGCCTGCATTCCTGACGCATAGCCAATTGTCTTTGCTCTTTACGCCGATCGCGGCAGTCTTTATCGGTTGGTCGCTTCAGGCAGTGATTATCGATCGGGTGCTCGCGCCAAAACGGATGCAACGGCACGAAAGTCCACTCTATTGGTATGACACAGATTGGGTGTCTGCACTGGTCGCAATCGTCGCGGCACTGATTGTCGCACTCTTCCGCGGTGGTTTGGACATGGGCACGAACCTCGTCTTATACCTGGGTATCAGTTGGTTCGTCGGATTTTTGTTCCTGGTAAACGTCTGTCGTCTCCGTATGACACCGCCGCGTGGGGACAACTGGGCAGGTTGTGTCGGTATGGTTATCGGGATCCTGGGATACTGTTCGCGTTATGAACTCAGCGGTGTTGCTTTCGCTACGCTGATGACAGGTTTCGGAGGCGGTATCGCGTTTTCATTTGGACAATTGCTGAAGCTCATCTTCATCTGGATCGGTAACCGAACGAATTGTCACACGAATTGGCACAGTGTTATGGAGCAGACACAAGGCTTTCTATTCGGACTTGGGATTGCAATACCGTTTGGTCTCCTTCTCAACCGAGCACCGCTGTTAGAAACTGACTCGAATCTCCCGCAGTGGATGGAAATATTCGCTGTGTTCTGTGTGCTCATCGCGTTGACGTATATCAATTACCGGAAAACGGCAGGGACATGGGTTGATTTGGTCGAAGGCTTACCGGAACGGTTTTTCGGTTTGCCCGTTGTCGGTTGGTTTCGGCATTCGAGAGGATGGATAGGTTGGTTTGAACTCTTCTATATCGGTCTCGGTATCGCCTGCGTATGGCTTCTGTCGGTACACTTCCGCGAACCGCTTGCCTTTATCCCGACAAGTTGGTTAGGGAAGGGGCAATTGCTCTACTTCGTATTTCTATGGTGGATCGTTATCTTCAACTTCGAGCGCGCCTTAGTCGGTTTCAGTCCACACCGACTCGTAACGGAAGGCGTGATTACACTCAACGCGATTATCTGCACCGTCCTGATGGCACTGGGTCCACTATCTGTCCCGAAACAGACAGGAAGTCTCTTTTCGTTCACTGAATGGGTTGGACAGACATTCATCTGGGGTATCGTCGTGCTGGTAGGATCGACGGTTGTTTTCTGGGGACTGAAGCATGTGCTTTACGGAAAGGCACACGCTCCGGGTGCGTCGCTCCACATCCGTTTCGGACCAGATTCCAATGCCCCGAGGGAGAAGCCAAAGGCGGGAAAACAGCATCCGTAGTGAATTTGCTGTCAGCATTCAGAAGGCAAGGTTAGGGGAAAAAGAAACGCCCTATCAAAAACCCCAAGCAAAAACACCTCGCCAGTGAAATTTTAGCCGTGTTTATGCCGTTGACGATACACCTGTCCGCCCTTGATAACGACGACCGGTTCCAATATCTGTTTGCCGACTCTAACCTGATCGTGGGCATCTACGAGCTGGAATTCACCCTCGCGACGTTCAAAAATCACCGCATCTCCCCACGCATCGACAGCCAACGTACCAACCTGTCCCGGCATCAGGATAGTTTCTGCGGGAATACTTGTGACTTTCGCCAAAGCATCATCA
>JAPOOP010000392.1 GCA_026713385.1 Candidatus Poribacteria bacterium
CAATATGATGCGGTGTTACCGCGCCCTCAAGAACCCTTCGCTCGCCGCCAAATCGCAAAAACTCTACCTACGTTTCAAGGCAGACGAGTCCGTTGACGCAATCACGGGTATCCCTCGCCGCGCAGATGCGGATGTCAATCGCGAACGTCAACGGATACACGAACACACCAATAGTTATGAATCTCTATCCTACCCCTGAACACCAGCACAATTGTAACCCGCATCTTTCAAAAACGTCCTGAGTGTCCCGAGGCGAGCGGTTTCTTCCAGTTGAATTTCAATAACCTCAAGGAGGTTTTTCTGTGCTTCTTCAATCGTCGTTCCGCAACTCACAACATCTAACGCTGGACAATAAGCGGTATACATATTGCCCTCTTTCCAAATTTCTCCTGTTATCACTAAATTCTTCATGTAAGCACCATATTTACAACGTTTGGATTGATTAGAACATCAGTGAAATATAGACGAGAAATACAGGATATACTATTTTCTGCACAAAATCAAGAACAGATTAAAGATATTTTGGGATTACCGAAACTCTATGAACAGCTACCACGTTTGTTTGAGATACACAACTTTGAAAGTCATGAGGTTTTAGACAAAGCAAACACTTTAAACAGTATGCTGGACGAGTAGCACCGATTTCACCTCAGAGAGCGTAGGTTGGGTTGAACGGAACATCAAAAACCAAGCATATTTGGCGTGGAGATTCGCGAATTTCCAGGATGTCTGAAGTCTCCGGGATTCAAGTGAAACCCAACGCTTCATCACATTATAACTGATAAATCTGTCGGGACAATGCCCCGACAACTCCTGTCGGAGCATTCCCTGAGATTCCGAATTTAAATTGGCTACCTCAGACGGAACAAATTACTTGATCCGTCCGGCTCAAAAAACTTTTTATCTAAGGACAACCACCATTTAAATATTCTAACTACTACCTCCGTAATGGCTTCCCTACCAAACCAGAATTCGACTAATTCCCGAACCTGAAATGCTCCCTTCTTTTCTATCTTCAGGAGATGCGCATGGACTTCAGAGAGGACTCTCTCCATCGTGTGCCTCCTTCCACGCGCAATACCGATTGATTTCTCTATTCGATACACCTTACCGTTCTCAGGAAGGATCACATCTACGGCTGGACACGCTTTACGGACAGATTTAAACAATTCTCCTCGTGCGACTGCATCACCGTGGACAAGAAACAACTTACGCGGCTGCACTTTCTCGACCAAATCCAGCAGTTCCTTACTGTCCGCGTGTGCCGACAGCCGGTAGCGTTCTACTTGGCATTTGACATCAAAGCGTTTATCACCCAAAAACCACACTCGGTTTTCGGGGTCTTTTTGCTTTCTTAAATCGTATAGCGCACGCCCAGGTGTGCCTTCAGCCTGATAGCCAGTAATGGCTATCAGGTTCTCCCGGCAAGAAACTAATTTGCTCGCGTAGTAGTTTGATATACCCCCGTTCAACATCCCTGAAGATGCAACAAGGCAGCAAGGTTCTCCTGCCAAAATGTTTTCGCGCGCATCAGGGGATTCAACCTTTTTGATGACATCGGAATAAAACAGAGATTCACCGTGTTCCGCTTTACGCCGCAAAGGTCGTTGAAGTTCATTGGCATGATCTGAATATATATCATTGACCTTTCGTACCATCCCGTCAACGTACACAGGAAACTCAGGAATCTGTTTACGTTCCATTGCGTCCTTCAAAATCAGGATAACCTCCTGAGAACGTCCAACTGAAAACGCAGGGATCAACACTTTGCGACCTTTTGCAATCACTTTCGCAACATCATCAGCAAGCCGTTTCGCTTCCTGTTTTCGGGACACTTCATGCCGACGGTTGCCGTAGGTTGACTCCATTACCATTACATCCGGTTTGCACCACGAAGGCAGATCAAGGCTCGGAATTGTCAGCTGCTTGGTAACAGACACATCGCCCGTAATCAAGATACTTTCGTGCTTACCTTGAATATGGATCATTGCCGCGCCTAAAATGTGTCCGGCGGGAATCCATGTCGCTGTTACGTCCCCACAGATTGGCACAGGTTCAAGCCACGCCATTTCTGTTTCCATGCGGTCCAGGACCTCAGTGACATCCGCCAGGGTATATTGTGGAGTCTTACCCTCTTCTTGTTCTTCCCGCTCCATCCGATTCGCGCTGTCTTCTAACAAGACTTTTGTAATTGCTTTCGTCGCGGGCGTACAATATATCTTTACATCTACGGACAACATGTTGTGCAATACCGGCAGTGCCCCTGTATGATCCGTGTGTGCGTGTGTCAGGAGGACCGCATCAGGCATTCCAGTCTTATCAAAGTCTGGAAAATCGGGCAGCTGTGGGTCCTGATCGGATCCCATTCGGATACCTGCATCTACGAGAAGGCGCGTGCCCTCAATTTCAATCGGTGTAGAGGAAGCACCAACTTCGTTGGCTCCCCCGGAAAAACGGAGATTCATATTGGCTCCTTATCCTATAGTGACATAACCAGCAGAAAAGGTATCAGCTCGTTATCTCTTGATGGGACGCGTCATCGCACACTTAAACGTGAGGCACATAAGTCCTTCAAGGTGCATAGCGTCAAGAAAAATATAATGTGAGGTGTAGGGGTTGATAGTGAAAAAGGTCCCGTTATCAACCCCTATCTATTGATCAGTGGAAAAATCGAAGCGTGACATTGCGTCAGAAAACAAATCCAATTGAGGATTTACATCAGATCGGGGAATTGAATCAAACTCCCACTATCTCGAGCCGACTTTGATTGTGAATTTACATCTTCTGCAAACCCTTTTAAACGCCTGGCTGCCTCTGTCGTCATCCATTTGCTTTTCAGGAAGACATTATTGTTCATTGAATCGAATTCGTACTGCCATTCCTTACGTTTTTGGTAAAGTTTTGTGCCTTTAAGCACATTGAGGGGGAAAAGATAGAGACCTCTTGGGTGTGCTGCCCGAGCTCTATCATAACTCCAGAGGAAATTTTCAAAGGATTGATAGGGCAATCCGAAAATTAGATGAAGGTCAAATGGGACATTGAACCGATGCAACATCTCAATTGCTTTATCGATTTTGTCATATTTATTGCCGCGTTCAATAGCCTGAGACTCTTTTTCTCGAAAGGTTTGCACCCCAAATTCAAGCCAAACGTCATGATCCTGACAAAATTTCAAAAACTCCGCT
Organism: Candidatus Poribacteria bacterium; assembly: GCA_026713385.1. GTDB lineage: Bacteria > Poribacteria > WGA-4E > WGA-4E > WGA-3G > WGA-3G. The sequence goes on from JAPOOP010000392.1 coordinate 3,186, forward strand.
TCACGCGGTTTACAAAGCAACTCCAAGCGGCACTGAAAATAGAACCGACTCTGCATCTCTAATGCCTCTATTTTCTTGCAAATTTCTAAGTAATGCTTGGGTTTGAGATTGAATATCGGATCAAGGACGTTAATCTCTTGAACTTCTTTCTCCTTGAAATGTGAAAGTTCCTGAAAGAGCCGATCAAGGTTAATTTCGCTTACCTTGTGATGGCCTTCTACACGGAACTGACAAAATGAGCACTGGTATGGGCACCTACGCATAGTTTCCCATCGAACAAATACCTGATTTTGATCAATAGGTAGGATGTTACTCAAATACGGAGAGGGTAATCTATCTAACTCAGTGGTAAAAATGCGGTCACACTTGCCCTGTTCGAGTAATTCTGGCGTGTAAATCGCATAGTGGTTCAACAAATCCCCATTAGGCACTTCACCAAGTGAGAGAACATTCACCAATTCCGTGAAGGGCAGTTCACCCTCCCCTCTCACAAAATAGTCTGTCCCCGGATATTCCGTCACCAAATGACAATTGCCGTAAGTGACTTGGGGACCTCCCAAAATAATTGTCGTTTCAGGGTAGTGTGTCTTGGCCCACTCTACTATACCCGGCAGGTATTTCTCATTCCAGATATATGCACCAAGGGCAAGAAATTTTGGAGAGTGTGCCTCTACGGATTTTTGAACGTCTCGAACATCAAAGTTTGGAGAATTCAAATTGAAGTTTTTGAATTCTGCATTTACGCATCCTCTTTGATTCTCTCGGAAGTAAGCTTCTATTGAGGCGGTGGAAAGTGGAGTTCTTATATCTTTGGGGCGTGACCAATCCAAAGATATGAACAACAGATCTGACCGATTGGCAGAACAGAAAGAGTCTGCCTTAGCACTCTGGAGGGGTATTAGCATATCTAATCCTTTCCCAATTGATATTGGTAGTCTACCTGAAAGGATACGTCATTTCACAATCCCAAAGGGATTAAGGGTGCGGCTATTAAGCCGCGAAGTGTGACGCATCAACGAGTATAAAAAATGTAGATTGAGAGGTTGGGACAATCAACGAATATTGAGAATCAACCCCTACGCAATTAATTCGGTAAGGCACTTAGGTCCTCAAAATTTTCAGTATCAATACATCAAACGAACGATTGACAAAAGGGTTTACATCCTAAACAAAATATTATCAATCAACCGTTGTCAGCAATTATTTTCCCTTTCCTTTGGGCGGTGCATTCTTTCTACCGCCACCAGAAGATTTGCCGAGGTGTTTGCTTGGCCATCCCGCAGCACCTCTGCCTTTACCGGTGCCTTGGGTGCCGCCTTTACCACCACGATTTTCACTTGAGCGGTTTCCACTTGATTTCGCCATTGGTATCACCTCCTTTTTATAGCGATTTCTCATTTCACGCGAACATTCGCGTCAAAATTCTGCCTGCTTATAGACTATAGAGTCCATTCCAGCGAAAAGGATAGTAAAAAATTGAGGCTGATGCCCATTTTTTATTTTCAAGAGACACTCTATCCTTTCCGCTCATAGCGATTGTCTCTTTCACGCGTCCGGTGCAACTCTGTTCGGCGTGTCCGCATCGCACCCGCTTGATCAACTTTTACACCGAGCGTGAAGAGATGTGCCTGCCGAAGCCACCAAAACGCCTCGAATAGTGGTCTACGTGGCGACGCGTCTTTGTCTAAATTCGGCTTTTTCCGATCGAGATGCCGAACCTGTCTGTGCACACGCCTTGCGTATTCCCGAACTCCTGCATCCGGATCGTTGTTCAAGAGCCAGAACAGCGTTCGATGTGCCCGTCCGCCCGGATTGACACCCAGGACTTTCAACGCTTGAACATAACACCCACGCCACACCGGACGCGGTTCGATGAAATCCTTGTTGGTATACCGCGAGTCCTTATGCTTGACCTTCGTTCTCAGTCGTCCGAGACAAAACTTGGCGAACTCTTCACGTAAACCCTGCAAGGATGGGTCTTTCTGAATTTCAGCCTGTAGGTTCTGAGGATACATCGCCACCTCTATCCAGTTCGGGACACGCGAATATATCGGGGGCGGGTTGTCCGTGCTGTCGTGTTCACGCCACGTGCGTAGGTTTCGTGCAACGGCTTGTTCAGTCATCTCTGTAAAAGCGAGCAATAGGGGTTTCAAACGTTTCCACGGGGGCGCGAAATTCAGTAATACATAGAACGCCTTATCGTAAAAATCAGAGATGGGGACCCCTGGCGCGTCCTCTTCTGCAAACATCTCTGGCGTGTCCCTTAACACAGACCGTAAGATGCCGATATGCCGTGATGCACTTTCCACCAGTTTTTTTCGCAATTCATCAGAAAGTTCAGACTCCAATCCGCCCATGCTCCAACTGTAAATGTGTTTAGAGAGATGCCACCATGCTTTGAGTAACGGTGAGCATTCCTGAATTCCTTCCGGTTTTCTGTCGCTGAGAAGTTCCAAAAATGGAATGAGTTCATGGGCAACAACCTTCCATCCGTCGTTCAACGGATCCAAGTGGTCTTCCGCGGAAGATGCGCGCGTCATCGCGTCGTAGATAGCGTTCAGAAGCCCAAGCATCTTATCGCCAAGGACATCGTCGGGGAAACTGGAAAAAATCGGGAGTAACGTCCCTAACCTTACTATTTCACACCGTTTTTCCTCATCCTGAAATCGCCAAATGAGCCAGAATTCGAGGTGTTTCGGATCGATACGATCACCGCTAGACCAATTGCGTCGGGGTATCGGATCCAAAAGGTCTAGGGCCACTGTTTCATCTAAAAGCACCCCTTCTGGTAAGAGGAACAACAACAGATCGTCAAAATGTGAAAGTGTTTTGAGTTGATCCCAGTCCAAGTTTTGGGCAGAAAACTTCGCGTGTTTCTGGAATTCCTGAACCCACTTAGGAATATCTGTTGAATTATCTGACTCCTTGATACCGACAGTGGGCAACCACGCTTTACCGCCAAGGCTTCCAAATCCAAGCAGAGAGTGCAAAAGAAACGCCAAACGGGTTTGTTGGTCTTTCTCTGCTTGAACAGGTTCGCTGAACGCCTCCACAGTACACGGCAGGATGTGCTCCTCAAAGTAAACCGAAAACTCGTCATTAAATATAGAGACACCGTTGGGATTACCAAAGCAGTCCCGGCGTTTAAAAACGTGGACGAGCCACTCCACATCAATAGCGGAAAAGCCTATGTCCTGAAGGCATCGTTTTACAGCGAATATCTCTTCAGAAGAATCGTCTGATGGAAAAACAAGTCCATTTTCAGTTTTGTGCATGAAGTGCTCCTTTTTTCTTTGAAGGAGGACAAAACTATATCCTATGAAAAATCCAATAAATTCAGATTACTAACCCTTAGGATTCCCGATAAAAGCCACCGGGACCGGAAGAGATGCAAAAGGCATCTAAGCAACGAGGTCAGATTTACTTTACTACTCTAAGTATACCACAAAAAAACAGCAGGTGTCAAATTTATTTTCAACATTATTAACAATTGCGTTTCCATCAAAGTATTCGGAAACCTTTCGAGTTTTGTTTTTGTCAAAGTGTCTTATGCCTTTCATCTAACATCCCATTTAGCCGAACAACGACCGCATGGCTTCTTGTCTAACCTTTTCGGCTTCTGTCAAGACAGCGTCTAATCCGCCAAATGGAACGGAATACCACCGCAATAACTGGTTGAACCTCACAAGGATATTCTCAAATCATAAAAGCCACGAAATTACGTTTCACATGAATCACATGTGCTCCTCCATCTCCAATTTCTTGGCAACCCTCAAGTCGGCGTTCGCTTTTTCCTGCTCTTTAAGGCGGTACCACGCCTCTCCACGCCGCTGATAGACTTCTGCCTGTTTAGGCGCACGTTGAATGACCTCGTTATAATCAGAAATGGCTTTTGCATACTCAGTATTCTTTGCGTAAGCTACGCCGCGCCGGTAATATGCTTTCAGATGATTCGGTTTGAGTGCTATTGCTGCACTATAGTCAGCGATAGCTTTTGTGTATTCACCGATGTAACAGTAGGCGTTACCGCGCTTGATATAATCCTCAACCATTTTCGGATTAAGCGTCAGGAGTGCAGTGTAAAATCTAATATCTTCTTCCGCATCCGCCCGACTTCGTAAAAAGAAGGTAACATCCTTTGATGAGATATCGCAGTAAGGGGTGGGCGCGCTAATAAGCGCGTCGAGAGGGAATAGAAAGGTGTTCGGCAACCTTCCCTATAGGGTGCTGGTCTCTATAATATCACACACAAATGCCGTCGTATGCTATGATAGAAACCAGCGCTGTCATACTCGGTCTATGGCAGTGCTGAAGCGTCGCGGGTGTTGGTATCACCTGCGGCGCACCTAATGAATTAGGAAGCTGCCCTGACGTGAACAACACTTCATTAGCAAAGGTGCTTTCAAGGTTCCTTGCGTCCACGTCAAATATATTATAGCAAAAAAGAAAATTTTGTCACATATTTTTTCGGATTTCAGTGCACATCGTATAAAAGGCAATCGCAGGCATTGAATATTTGCTCTCACGGCTGAATTCCTAATCCCAAAACGACGTGTTCCGTAAAAAAACCGCGAAATCCGCATCATCCGCGAAAATCCGCGATTCAGACGATTACCCATATATTTACACACCCAATACCAGGAGCTCAACAGGCTCAACATGCATTTGACAACGTTCCTACGATATGCTACACTAATCTGGAAAATCCAGAGACCTCAAAAATTGGATAGGAGAACATTTATGCTTAATATCAACCCGCAATACCTCGTTAACCATAAAGGTGAAAAAACTGCCGCTGTTCTGTCGATGCAGGAGTATCACCTTCTCATGCAACACCTTGAAGACTTAGAGGACATTTTAGACATGGACACCGCAGCGAAAGGCGAAACCCATTTTCGGGACTATCGTGAGATTCAAGCTGAGTTGAAAAAAGAAGGCAAACTTTGAACTCATCGACGCTCTACACTATCCGTTTAGAACGTCAAGCAGAACGAGAATTACGAAAATTGCCCAGAGATGTTATCCAACGTATTAATGCCACTCTCCAGGGATTGGCCTATGAACCTCGGCCCCACGGAGTTGTTAAACTGGCAGGACAGACAGGTTCAAAGTGGCGAATACGGGTCGGGGTGTACCGAATCCTCTATGAAATAAACGATCAGCAAGCCCACGTTAATGTTTATCGAATCAAACATCGTAGGAATGCCTATGATCGATAGACAGGTTTTGTAGGCCAGAAGTCATACTGCTATAATCACGCCGTGAGCAAACGAAATCCAGAGACCTATTTATGGAGACAGCGGTTGAGCGCAAACACACATAAAAATCTTCTACGGCACTTGCCCTCCATCGAAAAACTCCTGAACACACAGGAAATGCTTGACTTACAAGCCACCTACGCGCGTTCGCTTGTGACGGAGGCACTGCGCGCCGTCGTCGCTGATGTGCGAAACGACATTCTGAGCGGCAACCACACGCAGTTACCAGAGCATACGGAATATGCCGAACGGACGCGCCAGAAAATTGAGGAAAAGATTGGGGCACGCATGCGTCCCGTCGTCAATGCAACAGGCACGGTCACTCACACCAACTTAGGCAGATCCCTGTTAAGCGATTCTACCTGTGAAGCGATCCAACAAGCCGCACAAAAC
>JAPOOP010000237.1 GCA_026713385.1 Candidatus Poribacteria bacterium
CCGTGTAATCGACGTTTGGCAACATGAGTCGGCAGCCGTTTATACTGCTTCGCCCGTTTTTGGGCAATCTCGAGCGCGACTTTCGTTTCGTCTTCAGTTTCTACTTTCGCTACGACTTGTTCCGCTGTTTCTCGGTCGATGCCTTTGTTGACGAGTTCATTCTTAAGCAGCGTTTTTCCACGTGGATTCGTTTTTTGCCTACGAACTATCCAATTCTCTGCATACTTCTGGTCGCGAATATGTCCTGAATGAATCAACTCTTCAATAGATGTCCCAATTGCTTTGGTTGAAAAGCCTTCTCGCTCAAGTCGCTGTTCCATCTCATTTTTGGTATAAATTTTAGGCTTTCCTGCCGGTCGAGGATCCTCTGACCCGTCTACGTCTATTGCAATGTTATCCTTCGCGTCGCGGAGTAACCTGAGCGCGTAGTTCTTCGCACGCATCACTTCATCAGCCGCAATTAACTTTTCGATGATCTCGGCTTCAATTTCTAAACCGATACGTAATCCAAACTTTTCGATCAAAGATGTAGGGATCACAACAAACGGAGTGCCATTCAGAAAGAGTTGTTGATGTGCAGGCAATTCAGGGACTGCTTGAATATTGGTGATTTTCTGCTTCATCAAATTTTTCGGTGTGGAGACCCCTGTCTTTAGGCAGGGGAGGAAACACCACTCCTTTTTTACTTTAAAATGTAAAGTGCTGTTTTAACACCACCTGCACAGTGGGTGTTTGGATTCAGATTGGGCTGCTTCGTTGAACAGAACTCGCACTTTCCGTCTAATAGACCTGACCCGGTGTCCTACCAAAAGATTTTGTTGGTAATCTCCTTCTCGGGTTGTATGTTTCCCCTTCCACATCACAGTATCCAAGTTTGATAGAGACTTGGGGAGCATCCTTGTGTCTGCACCCACCACAGATACAGACCTTTTACTAACATTGTTTCGGCTGCCACGCCAAGATACCGCGATATTGTGTGTAGAAAGTGGTTTAACTTGTGGAGTGGACGCTTGGCTTGCGCTTCGCACAAGTCCCCCAAACTTTAGTTGGGGGTCACTGACGCTTTTCTGTTGCTATTTAAAAAACGCAATGCGAGGAATGTAGCGTAACAGTGAGCGCGAGGTTTAGGAAAAGTTGTTTGACAACTTATATTACGGAGACCTCGCGCTTCACTAAGAAAGATATTCGCTATAACAAAAGACTGTAGCGTTTATTCGGCACCGTTGCTACCTGCCCAAAGGGCACCGCGCTCCAGAAGTGTCCCAAACATCTCGTGTTGACACGCTGCTGCGTCGTGGCCGAGCGCGAGATAGAAAACTTTACCTTCGCCCCAGTTCTTTGTCCATGCCACTGGTGCCGCAGCACCTTGCCATAATGCTGACGCAAGTATATGGTTCCGAGGATCGTAATCGAGAATATACTGCTCATCCGTCACGACGAACTCGTCAAGCCCTTCTGTAATTTCGTGTTCACTATCGACGATGCTGACTTGATAGTCGCGGTAGCGTGGATGTGTAACGAAATAACCACCTACCATTGAGCGGTACTCTGGACACCCGCGGAACGAATCTGCCGCCGAGTGCACACCGACGTAGCCTTTACCCGAAGCGACATGGTTCAGCAAACCGTTCTTCTGCGCGTCCGAAATCTCACCGATTGTGTAATAGAAGACGATGAGATCATACGGATCTAAATTCGGTGAAACGAGAGCATCCAGGTCTTCCTCGACTCTGGTGATTTCAAATTCATCTCGCTGTGAGAGCACCTTCACAATTTCATCACTACAGCCTTTCCAGTCATGAATAGCTCCGCCTGCAAAGACAAGTGTGTTAATTTTTCCCATGAGTTAGCCTCCTTGCTATGTAATAGGGCTATTATATCACGGGTGCAAAAATACAAGCAACTTTTTTTGATTTTTCCTAAAAATAGGAGGACTTGCCTTACGCAAGCATTTGTGATAAAATTTGAAGGTAGTATCAAAACCTGTAGCTCGTAATGAAATGGAGAGCGGATATAAAGAA
>JAPOOP010000394.1 GCA_026713385.1 Candidatus Poribacteria bacterium
CGATTGACATCCGCATCTGCGCGGCGAGGGATACCCGTGATTGCGTCAACGGACTCGTCTGCCTTGAAACGTAGGTAGAGTTTTTGCGATTTGGCGGCGAGCGAAGGGTTCTTGAGGGCGCGGTAACACCGCATCATATTGTAGTGTGCGTCCAGATCTTCTGGATCGACAGTGAGCGTCTTTTGGAATTCAGATAGCGCGGTTTCGTAGTTGCGTTTCAAGAAGTACATACGTCCGAGTTTATTTCGGACACGAGTATCACGCGGAAACTGTGCTGCGGCGAGCTGGAGATGTTCAATCGCTGTGTCGTAATTGCCGTAAGTCTCCTGAATGAGTGCGTAAAAGTAGTGGACCTTCGCGCGATGTGGGTTTTCGGGTGGCAATGTCTTTTGGATTTCAAACGCCTTTTCGAGCATCGTTTCTGCGCCTTGCATGTCTCCTTCTTGGATTCTAACTCTTGCCACGTTTACCCATCCATCGAGGTATCCTGGTTCTATCTCGGTTACCTTTAAGAATGCAGTCTCTGCGGCTTTCAGATCGCCCTGTAGGAGTAACCCGATGCCGTAGTCGTTCCACCGTTCCCGCGTATTTTCAGGCTCTGGTTGTGAGTCCACTGTATCCACTACTTCGGCTGACGGCACAGGGACTGTGCCTGCTACCTTTAAGGTCGCTTCAGTAGATGCCATGACGACAGTGGGTAGGTTTGGAATCGCTTTGATTTTTCCTGCGACATCTGAAGTGTCACCCGTCCAGACCCATTTGCCGTTGTCATAGCCTTTATCTACCTGAAAATCTGTGTCTTCTGGATCGCGGACACCGGCGTAAGCCCACTGTGTATGCCACCAATTGAATTTGCGGTAGTTGAGTTTTGCTTCCACTGTAAGGAGATTCCCACAATCGGACGGAATTTCGAGGCGGTAGCGCGCGGTATCGGCGGCACCCGGCGGGATTGTGTTTGAATAGAGGACGGTTCGGGTTGCCCAAGCGTTTCGCTTATTAATCAGGTTTCCGTGTGCATCCAGCATATAGGCGCGATAAAAGTGCGCGCTTGGATCAACCGGTCCGTTTCCGTCGGGAGCGGCGATTCTGCCGTTCCAGAAGACAATTTTTCCGTTTTCATCAGTGGCCTTCACTTCCAGCCAGATGTCGAATGCGTCAATCGTGCCAGCTGGAAAGCGGTGACCGACACCTCGTGTGCGTACAACGACATCGATCCGTGTGTTCTCACCTCGGACGACTTCAGTACCGTCGCGTGGAATCGGTATACCATCCGCGAATAAATCTAATGTTACCACGTCATTCTGTAAAAAATCTGTTACGATTTTGAGTTGCTCTGGGTGTTGATTCACAAAAGGCAGTGCTGTGTTCGCGGCTGGAAATCGGTGGTTATGTACCTTGCCGTTGATATTTCCGGCATCTCTGGAGTCAACGAGTGGCATGTGGCAATCGACACATTTCTTCGCCGTTTCGGGATAGTAGAAAGACAACGCACCTTGATGTGAAACGCCGCTTTTCTGCCACTGATCGTAGTCGTTGAAGCCTCGTATCCATCGAAAATTGTTGACCGGTTCGTCGAGGTGCACTTTATGGCAGGTTGAACAGAATTCGGCAGTGTTTTCCCGATGGAACGGTTTGAGAAAACTCTTTTTGTGAGGCTCCGGGTCAAGCCGAATGAGGTAGTTGTGCAGATTGCGGATAACAGGGTTGTCGCTGGCAGCGATGTCGTGAAGGGGTGGGTATTTAATCACGTATCCGCTGTTGCCCATCGTGTCTTTGACTTTTTCGATGGAATGGCACGCCGTACATGCAAGTCCTGCTTGCGCGGCGGGTGTATGGAGGTTTTCACGGATGGGTCTGTCCATTACACCGTTGAGTAAGATTGCGGGGTCGTGGCATCCCCCACACCATTTAGAGGGTTGAATACCGTTGACCTCCTGCATATAGATAATTGACTTGCGATACCATTGGTTATTGAAAGAGGAGAAGTGGTGGGCGGATTCATTCCATTGCCGATAAATGTCTGGATGACAGCCCTTGGTGGCGCAGGTCTCTGATGTGAGAAAAAAATCGGTTGGAATCAGTCCACCTGTTTCTGTTTCGACAGATGCGGGGAAGAAATGACCGGTTGTACCGCCGCCTTCCTCGTACATACTCGTGGGGGGAAGTGCTGGGTTTTCGACGAGATATGTTTCGTTCGGTAGGTAGTGTTGTGTGAGTTTCGCGCCTATCGGGAAAAGGACGACAACAGTTAGCACGCCGAGGCTAATTTTTTTGAGTAGTGGCGTGAGGGTTTCTTTGTCTCTTAATAGGTGAATGCAGAGGAGGATACTCCCCGCGCTTACACTGACGATGTGTGTGATGAGTAGCCACCGATAGGGAGTTGTCGCGCCGACAATCATCAGGTAGCCACCACTGATGATGCCAACGATTATTCCAATACTTCCTGCTTGTCCGAGTGTTGAAATTTGCTTCTTCTGAATATCGGGAACCTGCGAGTTACGCCGTAAATATTGGTAGGTGTAGATACTGAATGGAATTATTAAAACAACACCGAGTCCAACGTGGAACAGGACGTTGAAAATGTAAAAGAGCGTTGGTTCACCGAAGCTGAACAGGTATGCGCTATTTATAAGTAGGATGAGGAAGGCGCAGAAGAAGATTTTTCGCATTTTTATCCTGCAGTATAACCGCCATCAATCGGTAAAGCGATGCCTGTAACGAAGGCAGACTCGTCAGAGGCGAGGTATAGCGCGCCATAGGCGATCTCTTCGGGCTGTGCGAGCCGACGCATCGGATGCTTATCAGCGAGCGTTTGATATTCCACTGGTGTTTTGATGACACCGGCGACTAATGGCGTTTCAACGAAGCCGGGACAGATGCAGTTAACTCGAATGTTATCCTCTGCGTAATCGAGTGCCATCCCGCGTGTGAGGTTCGTCACACCGCCTTTCGAGGCGACATACGCAGCCCGAACGTCCGCCCCGACGATTCCATAGATAGAGGACAAGTTGATAATGGAACCGCCATCGTTTTTTTGCATGGCGGGGATCGCAGCCTTGGCGCAGAGATAGACCCCGGTGAGGTTCACGTTTAAGCAACGGTGCCAGTCTTCCTCGGGCAAATCGGCAACAGGAAGCCGCATTGCTATTCCAGCACTGCTGACCAAGATATCAAGTTTTCCGTAGTTGTTAAGGGTTTCCTGCACCATCCGCTCGGTGTTGTCTAAAGTTGTCACATCAGTTTGGACATAGACCGCTTTGTTGCCTGCATCTCGGATAGTGGTGACAGTCTGGTTCGCACGGTCTTCATCAATGTCGGCGACGACTACCTTCGCGCCATGTTCGGCGAAGACGGTCGCTGTGGCTTTTCCGATACCGGATGCGGCACCTGTAACGATGGCTACCTTGTCTTTGAGTCGCATATTTTTAAAGACCTTTTTCCGTCCATTCGGCGGGGTTCACTTCGGGTTCACCGATTTGGTTTCTGAGCATGCCGATGTTTTCAACCTCAAGTTCAATCACATCACCGGGTTGAATCCAGCGGTCGAGTTCCCATCCACACCCTTTTCCGACGGTCCCAGAGCCTAAAAATTCACCAGGATAGAGCGTTTCTGACTGTGAAACGAACGAAATCATTTCTTCAAACGAGTAATACATATCCGAAGTATTACCGTCTGCCCAGACTTCGCCGTTAACCCTGGCGATCATTCGGAGGTTATAGGGATCGCCGATTTCATCGGGTGTAACGAGGCAGGGTCCCATAATATTGCTATTGTCAAAGTCCTTTCCTTTAGCGGGACCGAGTGCCATGGTCATGTGTCGGAATTGAATGTCCCGCGC
>JAPOOP010000581.1 GCA_026713385.1 Candidatus Poribacteria bacterium
CAACGAGAAGAAGCGTAATCACAACAGCAGCAAGAAAGCGGGCACTCATCAGATGCGATAGGAGTTCTTGACGGATAACATTTCGGAACATGGTATCTCCTTAAAAGTTTAGAGATATTATACCCCTTCATTCTATTTTTTTAGGTCGAGCCATCAAACGACATTTTGACTTATATCATAGCGTCGCGTTTTAAAGGCAGAAAGGTTGCATAATTTAAAAAAATAATGAAGAATCTGAATTTCGATTTAAAAATTGCGGGTTTTAGGGATTTGTCTATTAGAGACGCTTGAGATGAAAAGGATAGTAAAAACTACGTGGGATAGGAAAATGGGCGGATTTTTCTGGCTGTAATCTGCGCGGTGCGGGAGTTGAATTAAATGTCGGAACGGAAAAATTTCAGGAAAGCCGCGGTGGTCAACATGACTGCGAAGAAACAGAGCAGCAGCACGTCCACGGCTGATTGGCGGAAGGTCTCTTCTAAGGTTATTATTTCCAAAGGTGGTGGCTGTGTAATTTTAACAATATCAGTTGCTGGGTTCCACATTCTTGCGGAGGCATGATCTACAATTTTACTGAACAGATCCCTATAGAGTTCATTATAGTAACGCTCACCTGCTTGAAAGTAATTATGCCTTTGTCGCTTCCCTGTCTGTGTCAGGTTCGTGGCGAGATAGATGAGCGAAGATGTAGGCGTGATTCGGGAAAGCGTCTCACCTACCTGTTCTTGTCGTTCTATTTCACGTTTGTAATCCCGATCAAGTTTGTTAGCCTGATCTTGAAATTTCTGTCGGTATTCTTCTTCAAAGGGTTTCATGCGTTCATCAATTTCGTTCGCAACCTCCCCAGCTATTATTCTCATCCCGCGCTCATTCGCCGGGGTTTCCATAACAATTTTCTTTTTTTGCTCTGACAGTTCCGCATCAAAATTGTCTCGCATGGCCGTCTTTTCCATATAGACGCTCTGCGAAGTTCGTGTTGGGGCGATAACCTTTGCTGCGAGAAAACCGACACGTGGTGTAATTAGCACGGCAAACACCCAGACAGTGAAAGTCACGATAAGGGCTGTTTTGGCACTGTCCAAGTAGGTAGAAATCACCGTCCCTATTGCAAAAAACACCCCGATGTAGAGGAGCGAGATGACCGTCAGACCGAGGACTCGTGGAAAAATTTCTGACTCGCCAAGAGGAAACCCTTGCCAGACAAGTAGAAGTAAGCCGAATAGAAACGACACCAGAAAGGGAACAACAAACACAAGGTAGCCACCGATTAACTTACTCCATAAAAAGAGATCACGCGGCACAGCGTTTGATAGGGTAATCCGAATCGTACCCGCTTCTCGCTCACCAGCAACGGCATCAAATGTGAACAGGAGCGCAAGCAGACTGAAGACAGTACCTACCACAAATAGAAAGTCGAGATGTCCTAAAAGCTGAGAGAGCGGAGCTGAAAACGTAGAGGGCGGTCCCTGTGTAATCCCATTGCGCGTCATCCCAAGGTAGCTGGGGAGTGAGTCTCCTAATCCCCTCGCGAACACGCTCAAAGGTGTCGGTTCAAGAAAAAGTTTAGAAACTTCAATTTCTGGTTCCAGCGGCATCTTAGGGTTTACTGTCTTCTCTTCAATATTTGCCAGTTTAACCGCTTCTTGGTAATCCACCAAGTCTTGACGATAGCTTCGATAATTAATAGAAAGTGTGAGCGGAATGAGCAGGAGACACATCAAAAGGAGCGCGACAAACCGAACGCTGAGAACATGATGCATCATCTCTTTCTGAATGAGCGTTAGAAGCATATTTTTACCTGATACCATCATATTCACCCAATAGTCGCTGGGTTTCGGGAGAGAGTTGTGAGGCTATAGGTTTGGATACCGTAGCGCGTGTGTCTTGAAGTTTTACCGCCAAACTACCGAGATCTTTGAGTTCATCCTGACGAAACAGAAACTGATTTCTATCAGCAAAAGTGACTGAAGTCAGGCTCAATAGGATAGCAATCAGAAGCGTTAGGGTTGTATGTAGTAGGAGGAATCTGGGGGTGTGCGTCTTTAATCTTAGGGTTGTGTTTAGCATATGCAAAATCTCCTATTCATCGGGATATTGTGAAGGTCAATTTCTGCATTTGCTTGTTTGCACACTCCTTCTCCAGAAAAGTTCCTGAAAAATTATGGTGTCACATGTCTAAAAGTTCAGCCTTATATTCCTCAACAATTGCCTCTAAAATAGACTCAGGAATATCTTCTAACTGCGACGCTAATTCCTCTTCAACGTTAACCATTAGGCTGTGGTCAAATGTTTCGCGTTCGGCGCAGGGATCGAAGTATTCACCGTGTGCTTCCAGTGAAACCGCCAAGCGTGCTGGGGTCAGGCCCTCAGAGATACCGTGCAGACTCCATGCTGTCCCTCGGTAGCCTTTCTCATAATCGGCACCGAGATATTCCTGTAGGATTTTCTCCCTTTCGGTGCCTTGTGCCCCGCTATTTTCAAGTTCTTCCGATGCCGCGATCGCACGCGGATCCAGTTCCACTTGAAAGGTTGTTGATGCGTCTGCCGCTGGAACAGGATAAATTTTGTAGATTTCCATTTTTTACTCCCTTTTCTGTTGTTCGATCCCTGAAAGGTAAGTGCATCCCAGCTTAGAAATTATGATACAAATAGTTGAATATAATTTCACACTTGTTTTTTTACGGAGGAGCTGCATATTGCCTCTCAGGAACCCACGTCCCGCCTGCGATGAGAAAAACCTCCGTGAAAACTACAATATTCTTCCCCGCACACGCTAAAAAAGTCCGATACAAGTACCTCCCCACCCACTCTGAAGTTTCAGAGTAAGCATCTCAGAAATCTTCTATCGAAACTGTTCAAAACCCAATACCTATCTAAGTTTGCAGCCTTTTTAAAATCCAGCATCTTTCAGATTTTACTCTGAATACTCTGAAACTCGCCGCATTTTCGCTCCGTGGTTGCATCCCGACTGACCGCTAATTGTGGAGTGCTGATGTTTGACAAATTGTGCCATGACTGACAGCCGACAACGGAATGCTTCTGTATGTAGTAAGTGTTAGAAATCTGAGAGTTGCCTCAAAAAAAGGCGGTCTAACGGATTAGAGCCGCCCGATTTCTTTATGCCATTATCATGGGACAAGGCACACGGACCTCGTCCTACAAAGAGATATTCTCTAAACCACTGAAGAGAGTCCACCATCAATATTAATAGCCGTGCCTGTGATAAACGATGCGCACTCCGAAACAAGGAACGCGACGAGGTTACCCACCTCGTTCGGTTCACCTAAACGTCCGAGTGGATGCTCAGCACCCCGTTCTTCCCAATATTCCTCAAGTGTGCCCGGTGACCCTGCCGCTTTCCATGCGCGTTCCCCTTGGGCACTCTTAATCGAGGTCAGGCAGACCGTGTTAACCAAGATTTTGTGAGATAGAAGTTCTTTAGAAAGTGCCTTTGTCAAAGCGATACCTGCTGCTCGGCTTACTGAAGTCGGACAGGAACCCGCGCTGGGCTGTTTACCGCCCGGATGCGTGATGTTGATAATCCTACCGCTGCCGTTGCTTTTCATGTGCGGGATCACTAACCTCGCACAGCGGATAGCCCCCATTAACTTAAGGTCGAGGTCATCGTACCACGCTTCGTCGCTCATGGTTTCAAAGTCACCACCTGCTGAACGTCCTGCGTTATTGATTAAAATATCAATCTTTCCGTAATGGCTTGCGGTGTGTGCAATAAAATTCTCCAACGTCTCCGGTTTCGTTACGTCTGCGGAGGTTGCGAGGACTTCGCCGCCTGTTTGCGTCCGAATTTCCTCGGCGGCGTTCGCTAAAACATCTTCACGTCTCCCACAAATAGAGACTTTCGCGCCCTCTTCACACAAACGGAGCGCAATACCTTTACCGATCCCTTCACTACCACCAGTAATAACAGCAACTTTTCCAGTTAATCCGAGTTCCATATTTTTAACCTATTGAATCTGGTCCGTGCCTCCGTTGTCGGCACGGATATAAAATTGGTGAAAATCCTGTTTTAGGTTATAAATGTTTTTTTAAGACCCTGAATCTATCTTGACAACGGAAAGGTAGTTCAGAAGTGATCGTTAAAAAACCCGACACGAAAACTATTGTATTAGCGAAAAAATTGCCTCCGGGACCGCCTTTAGCACGTCGCTTGCGATGAGACCCTGCATCCCTGATGTCTCGGCGGCGATGTCTCCCGCTGACCCATGTAGATAAACCCCAAGCGTAGCTGCGTTTTCACTCGGTATGCCTTGTGCCATTAAGCCCGATATTATACCTGTCAGCACATCGCCCATACCTCCTGTTGCCATGCCTGGGTTTCCCGTTGAATTTACCCATAGATTGCCGTTTGGGGCACTGGTAACGGTGGGTGCCCCTTTAAATACAAGTGTTACGCCGTGTTCACTTGCAAACTGCTGGGCGGTGCCAATCCTATCTTTTTCTAATGTAGGAACTGCTGTGTTCGTTAACCGTGCCATCTCGCCGGGATGTGGTGTGAGCACCGTCTCGCTGTCGAGCAATGAGATGATTTCTCTATCTTGCGAGAGAGCATTCAACCCATCCGCGTCGATAACTATCCGTAAGTCGAGTCCTCGTTCCCGATTTTCGCGTATCAATTGATGGACGAGTGACACTGTTTCGGGGTGTTGGGAAAGCCCTGGACCAATGGCAAGTATTGATTTCGTTTTTTCTGCAAATTCGAGGATAGTTGAGGTTGCGGATACTGCTAAGCTGCCAGTATCCGTTTCTGGTAACGGTAGGGTCATCACCTCAGGTAATAGACCCTCTAAAATTGGGTTGAGGTGTTTCGGTGTTGCAAGTGTCACCAACCCCGCCCCCGCGCGCAGAGCCGCTTCGCTTGCGAGTGCAGCTGCTCCTGTCATGCCTGTCGAACCTGCAACGACGAGGACTCGTCCATAACTCCCTTTGTGAGAGGATAACGGACGCGGTGGCATCCATTGTGCCGCTTGTGTTGCTGATGTCCAATTTACCTTGATGTCTTGTGCGTCTACAACCTGTTCTGGAAAACCGATGTCAATAACTTCGAGTTTCCCGGCAAGTTCGGCACCCGGATGCATCAGCAGACCTCTTTTGGGCAAACCTATCGTTACCGTTCGCTCCGCTCGAACACAAGGACCTAATGAATGTCCCGTGTCTGCATCTAAACCGGAGGGTAGGTCAACGGAAAGGATAGGTATGGGAAGCCTATTGATAGCGTTGATTACGGTGGCGATTGGGTCGCGCACGGTTCCACGCAGTCCTGTGCCGAAGATCGCATCTACAAAGAGTTCACAGTTCGCTATCCAATCCTTCCACACTTCCGCACTTCCACACTTCCATCCATCCTTTTCATCCAGGACTTCCTCAATGGGTAGCCCCAAATTTTCCGCAATTTGGAGATTGATCTGCGCCTCGCCGGTGAAACTATCTGGCGGGGAAACGAGGAAGAGGCGCACATCACGCCCTATATGGGCGAGTTGGCGTGCGATAACAATTCCATCGCCACCATTGTTACCCTTACCCGCAAAAATGCCAATCCGTTGACAGGTCGGGTAGTGCCGTTCAATCGCGCGGACAATGGCACTCCCAGCGGTTTCCATCAAAACGATGCCGGGAATGCCAATCCCTTCAATAGTGTCCTGATCGATCTGGCGCATTTCCGCCGCGGTCACGACTTTCATGTTTTTCTATCCTTGCGCCAAGCGAGAAACAACGGAATTGGTTCAACCGCGGTTTTAGCATAAGTTCCGCAAGCCTCCGTTGTTGGAAACCTGCTGCTTGCATTCTTCATCCGATATTCTACTGCAGTTTTTCAGCGAGCCCTAACAGGTGTGCTTCCATTTGCGGGATTGCCTGTTCTAAGGTGTGCTGCTCTATCTTTACCTCTTGAACCCTTTCATCTTGATGGGTTTGGAGACAGAAATTCAAATTTGTGCGGAGATCGAACAGGCTCTGCTGAATGTGGTCTTGGAAAGAGCCGTCCGGGTACATCCACCGTCTACCGCGTGTCTGTCGTAAATTGAAGTGGCAATGTCCATTATCACCACCGAAGCAGTCGAAACGCATAATTTCATCGTCATAAACAAATAACGAAGCCGCGGGACCGCGTCCACCGGCATCGTCACGCCAGTATGATTCTAACCGGACGTTCTCCTGGATGGGGTATTCAACCAGGTCGTGTTTTTCGTTCGCCATCTGTAGTCTCTCCTTGGCTGTTTTGCGTGGTTGAAAGAACCACACCTACAGTACGAGTTAAAAAGTGACTTGAATTTGAACCAGATTTGCGCTAAAGTATAGCAAACTCAAAAATAGAAGTCAATAAGCAATTTAAATTAAGGATGGAGCGACAACGTGCATATTTCCATCACTGATGCGCGGCAGCTCGCGGAAACTTTTTTGCAAAAGAGTGGCATCGCACCAACGGATGCCGCTATTGTTGCAGATATCCTATTGGAAGCGGAACTCCGCGGGCGAAAAACACACGGCTTTATCCGATTATCCGGAATTAAAAGCCGCTATGAACAAGGTGAACGAACTGACATCCAGGTTGACGAGGAGAAAGGACCGTGCGTGCGGATTGATGGCGGAAATCAACCCGGTTACCTCGTCGCTTATCGCGCAATGGAACTCGCCATTGAACGCGCAAAGCAGGGCGGTGCAAGTATCGTTGGTGTTCACAATACATCGCATTGTGGCATGGCAGGATATTATGTTGACATGGCGCGAAAGGCGAATGTCGTTGGACTGTTCTTTGTTGACTGTCTACCCCGAATTACGCCTGAGGGCGGAACCGAAGCCATTTTAGGCACCAATCCAATCGCTGTTGGGATCCCATCGAACACAGTCCCACTTCTCTTCGATATGTCTACTGCTGCGATTACCAATGGAGATCTGATCGTCGCCATGCAGGAGGGCACCCCAATTGCTGAAGGGATTGCCTTTGATCCTGAGGGTGAGCCAACTGCAGATGCTGATGCAGCGTTGAAGGGGAGTGTTCGTCCGTTCGGTGGACATAAGGGGTTTGGGCTTGCGCTCATCACACAAATCCTTGCTGGTGCCTTGGTCAACGCCGCGACAATCCCACCTCCCGGTAAAAACTATGGCTTACTCATTGTTGCAATAGATCCAACAAGTTTTGTTCCGTTGACACAGTTCAAGACGGAAGTCGATACCCTCATTGCGCGCGTCAAAGCGAATCGACGAGAAGCAGGGGTTGCAGAAACCCTTATCCCAGGCGAACGCGCGTACCGTCAAAGAGAAGTACACCTCGCGAACGGTATCCACTTGGAGGACACACTCGTAAATCAATTAACTTGTTAGATTGTATAGGTGAGGTCATCTCGCCCGTTAATAACTTGACCGAACCGCAAGGAATAGTTAGAAGATGGTAGCGTTCAAAATCGCGTAGTCCATAACGAAGTGGTGGACGGGTATACGTCGATTCGTGTTATTTAAACGCCAGTTTGAAAATAAATCTGTAGGTCGGGTAGAGCGGTAAATACACCGAAAAAATCGCAGAATGTGGAGAAATATACCGTTTTCAAGCCACTTTCTGTATCAATACCGGTAGCGAAACCCGACATTCCACTTTTATCAAGCTCACGTTATTTAACCAATTCACTTGACAGAACCGCAAGGAATAGTTAGAAGATGGTAGCGTTCAAAATCGCGTAGTCCATAACGAAGTGGTGGACGGGTATACGTCGATTCGTGTTATTTAACAAATTCACTTTACAGAACCGCCAGGAATAATTAAAAAATGGAAACTACTTTTAAAGCAGGAGTTATCGGTTGTGGCGGACGTGGACGCTCGCATGCACGCGGGTATCAGGCTTCTCCAGATGTGGACATCGTTGCCTGTTCTGATCCGGTTGAAGATGCCCGAAACGCTTTCGCTGAGGAGTTTAAGGTGCCTAACACCTATGAAAGTTATCAAGAGATGCTGGATACAGAATCCCTTGATTTCGTCAGCGTTTGTACTTGGATTGAACTCCATAAGGACATGGTAATCGCCGCCGCCAATAGTGGGATTAGAGCCATCCATTGTGAAAAACCGATGGCACCCACCTGGGGCGATGCCAAAGAACTCTGTCAAGCGTGTGTTGATAACAACGTCGTCATAACTTTCTGCCATCAACGTCGTTTCGGTGCGCAGTTCGTCAAAGCGAAACGCTTAGCAAATGAAGGCGCGATCGGTGAGTTGCGTCGACTTGAGGGCGCGTGCCCGAATTTACTTGACTGGGGAACGCACTGGTTCGATATGTTCTTTTTCTACAATAATGACGAACCTGTTGACTGGGTTATCGGTCAAATAGATGTAGCAGAAGAAAAGACTGTCTTCGGTGTTCAGGTTGAAACCAGTGGAGTCTCATGGATTCGCTGGAAAAATGGTGTTGAAGGTCTACTCGCGACAGGTGGTACGTCTTTAGGAGGTTTCGCCAATCGTCTCATCGGTACGAAAGGCATCATTGATGTCGGGGGTCGTGGTACACCGTTGCGGATGCTCCGCGAGGGCGGAGACGGATGGGAAGAGCCTGACTTAACCGGTTTGGTCGCTGAGCGCGACGCAACAACACTCTCTGTGCTTGACCTTATCCACGGTGTAAAGACGGGGCGTGAGCCGGAACTCAGTGGTCGCAAAGCACTTCAGGCAACTGAACTCATTTTTGCAACGTATCAGTCGAGCCGACAGCGGGCAAAGATTAATTTGCCGCTTACAGTGGACGATTCAGCGTTGCTAACCATGGTTGCCAATGGGGACATTGGTTAGGACTTATTTCTACAAACTACACTGCGCGGTTTACAATTAACCGCGCAGTGTAGCAGTGTTATCTTCCTTTGGTGTTCTATTATTTTATCAACCTAATTGAAATTTTTGCGTCTAATCAAAGTAAAGGGGATTCTTACACATCTGTTCCCCAAGAACGTGAAATCAAATAATCGGAAGCAGTCAATAGATACAAAATAGTTA
>JAPOOP010000234.1 GCA_026713385.1 Candidatus Poribacteria bacterium
CGATATGGTAATATATACGCTAATATCCATCGTGCATCCTCATAGTGTGCGAATTACGAAAAACATGGAGGCATCAATATGTTAGGCCTTGGTCCATGGGAATTATTGATTGTGTTGGCTGTTGTGTTACTCATATTTGGCGGGAAACGTCTTCCCGAGTTGGCACGTGGTCTGGGTAAGAGCGTTACAAACTTTAAAGCTGGACTCAATGAGGAACAGGCAGAGCAGACCGACGCATCAGCGCAGCAAGAGAAAGAGACACCACAAAACGAAAAGACCGGGTAACCAGACGATAGGCGACGTTCTCTGAATTCGCAGGTATCGAAATTCGGGGATCGCTCCTACAGGGAAATAGGAGAATTTTTGATGCAAGATAAATTACCCGATTTTCTTCAGAATGTGATTGAAGAATATCCCGATGTTTGGAAAGCGTATCAGGCATTGGGTGAAGCATGTGGTACCGCTGGTCCTCTTGAACCGAAAACTGTGAGGCTTGTTAAACTCGCATTGGCTATCGGAGCGAAGTCTGAAGGCGCAGTACACTCGCATACGCGGCGTGCTCTCCGAGAAGGCATTACGCCAGAGGAGTTACAACAGGTAGCACTACTCGCGGTGACTTCTATTGGCTGGTCTTCGAGCATGGCGGCATTGTCTTGGATTCAAGATGTTGTGGACAAACAATCGTAGTTTGAACGGGAAATCAGCATGGATGCAGGTTATGAATGCCGCGCCTTGACGTTTGGAAAGCACACCTATCGGATTTTAATCCTCACTGTTATCCTCTTAGGGTCGATTCCGTCTGTTAGCAGAACCGAAACGACAGCAACGTTTCAGCAGGGCGTTGAATATGCCAAACTTCGGCTCTATCCACAAGCAGTGGATACCTTTAAATCGATCTTATCGCGCGATCCGACAGATGTAAACACGCTTTTCCAACTCGCAAATGTCTATAAATTACAAGATGAACTGGCGTTAGCAATTCAGACGTTTCACACCCTTCTGGCGCAACTTACAGCCCCGTCAGCATTCAAACGCCAAAACTTGCCATCGAATGCCACAACCGCAGGCTCGAAAGATGCCCTGACAACAGAGCGGATTTATGGGTTAACGCACCTCGCACTGTCGGAAATTTATTGCGAGCAGAGCAAATTGGACATCGCAGAACAGCACGCCAAAGAAGCCGTTCAGAGGTATCCCACGGATGCAGATACACATTACCGGCTCGGTTATATCTACACACATCAAGCGAAATTTGACGCTGCACTCACTTCCTTCAAACACACCCTCATACACAACCCCAATTTTGCCGAAGTTTATGAATGGCTCGGTTTGATTGCCCTCATGCAACAGAAACCGCAGCAAGCGGTGGAGTATTATCAGAAAGCAATCGAGAGAAAGCCATACGTTCAGAGTGCCTATTACAACCTTGCTAAGGCTTATCGACTCCTTGGTGATGTCCCGGCAGCAACGCAACAACTTAAGGTGTTCCAGCAGATGAAAACCTATTATGACCGCACCTACGCAATTGAAAGTGCTTTGGCAGAAGAGCCAATGAACACAACGCTTCGACTGAAATTGGCAGAAATACATCTGGCACACAAACACATTTCAGCAGCAATTACGACATATCAAAGTCTGATTCGGTTGAATCCGGAGTTGGTGACTGGATACGATAAGTTGGGACGACTCTACATGAATCTCAATATGCCACAGCGCGCCATTCCATTCTTCCAGAAAGTCCTTGAACTCAATCCAAACACTGTGGAAGCACACGTTCGGTTAGGGTGGCTCTATACCACAGTAAAAGCGTTTGACAAGGCAGAATCACACCTACAATCAGCGATAGAGATGGTACCCCAACTTACCTTGGCATATCACGGGTTAGCCGAAATTTACACGAAACAAGGGCATCTTCAGAAAGCGATAGATGCCTACCGACATATCACAGAAATCGCACCTGATGATAGCGACGCTTGGAAAGCATTACAAAACTTAGAGCGTTTGAAAAAAAGTTCACAAACGACGCGATAAACTTCTCCTTATGCGAAAAACTGACCCTAATGGAACCTCCTCCCTCTACCGCCTTTTCATATTCGCACTTATAAGTTTCCAATATTGCACAATCGCGGTCACAGCACCGATTTTCATTGACATTACGGAATCTGCCGGGATAACATTTGTGCATACCGATGGCAGAAGCGGTTCGAGACTCTTCAATGAATTCCTCGGATCCGGTGGTGGATTTTTCGATTATGATGGAGACGGTGATCTCGACATCTACCTCGTGAATGGTGCAGTTCAGACAGGAGATGGACAAGACCAAACCTCGCATAACGTCCTCTACCAAAACAACGGCGATAACACCTTCACTGATGTCACCGATAAGGCAGGTGTAGGTAGTCGTGCCTACGGCACCGGTGCCGCTGTTGGTGATTATGATAACGACGGCGATATAGATTTGTACGTCACCAACTTCGGTGAAGATCAGCTCTATCGGAATAATGGCGATAGCACCTTTACAGACGTAACAACACACGCCCAAGTTAACAACCCCAACTGGGGGACGAGTTGCGCGTTTGCCGATATGGATAACGATGGACACTTGGATCTCTATGTGGCGAACTACGCCGCGTATGCTCCAAAGGATGACATCCGGTGCGAAGAGCGTCGGGTTCACGTCTATTGTGGTCCTCATGCGTATCCGGCGGTTCATGATACCTTTTACAAGAACAACGGAGATGGCACCTTCACCGATATGTCGGCTTTGTACCATCCCTCAGACCTGATACCTCAGCACGGGTTAGGTGTGACGTTCGGCGATTACGATGCCGATGGAGATACCGACCTCTACGTCGCGAACGATCAAGATCCGAACTTTCTGTTTCAGAACGGCGGAAACGGCAATTTTTTGGAGGTTGCATTAATTTCAGGTGTGTGCTATAATGATATGGGTAAAGAGGAAGCCGGAATGGGTACCGATTTCGGGGACTATGATAACGACGGGTGGCTCGATCTCACCGTCAGCAACTACCAGACCGAAACAAATACCGTTTACCATAACCACGACGGCACCTTTTTTACCGACAATACGATTACGTCAGGTATCGCAGAAGTAACACATGGCTATCTCGGATGGGGCATCAAGTTTTTTGATTACGACAACGATGGACACCAAGACATCTTTGTCGCAAACGGGCACTTGATGGATAACATCACCTTACTTGAGAAGCACGTAACCTATCCGCAAAGGAACCTGTTGTTCAGGAATTTAGGCGATGGCAGGTTCGCCAATGTCATGTCAGAAACGGATGGCTTGGCACTGGAAAAGGTGAGTCGCGGTGCTGCTATCGGCGATTACGACAACGACGGAGACCTTGATATTCTTGTCACCAATTGCAACCAACGTCCAGATCTACTCCAAAACGTAATCGGGAATCAAAACAATTGGATACAGATCCAAGTCGTCGGACAAAAAAGTAATCGCTCTGGGATTGGGGCAAAGATTAAGGTCGTCACCGGAACACACGTCCAATATTCGGAAGTGCAGAGTGGCGGGAGTTATCTCTCCTTCCACGACCTGCGTGCCCATTTCGGCGTTGGTAAAGCGGAACAGATCGATCTCCTTGAAATTCGCTGGCAAAGTGGACACATTGACAGCGGGACGCACCTCCCCATCAACCGCAGGTTTATCGCAGTTGAAGGGAATAAAATTGTTCCGATACCTTAGCCTATGTTGATAAAGTAAGATACTCCTCTTCGCTGGCGAGGTTTCTAACCTCGTCCTACACCGAGGAGACTTTCATGGAGGAAAAATGAAAACCCTATTTATAATGCTAATACTTATCGCGTTTACGGCATCTTTCGCCTACGCGTTGAACGAACCAGAGGATTCGATGGTCCTTTACTTCTCTTTCGATGAAATCGATGGCGACACTGCTATTGATCATTCAAAATATGAGAACAACGGAGAAATTGTAGGTGATCCGAAACATGTTGAGGGAAAATTCGGAAAGGCACTACAACTCAACGGTGAAAGCGACTGGATTGTGGTTCCACACGATGAAATTCTCACTGTTGATGAAAGCGTCACCGTCATGGCTTGGATTAACACCGAACGCCACCAAGGACCAGGTGGACAGCGGTGGCAAGGCATCGTTGCGAAGAGTAACGGACCACGTTCCTACAGCTTCTACACCGAATTCCCGAGTGAATGTCTGCACTTGAGCGTTGGCGGCGCGGGAAGTGTTTGTAACGGAAAAGTCGCTCTTGAGGAGTGGCAACACGTCGTCGCACAAGTAGATGATGGTACACATCGCTATTGGATAAACGGCGAAAATGTCGGTGATTTCGGAGGAAAGCCACCTCCCCCGGGTAAAGCCGATACAGCGGAAGTCCTCGTCGGGAAAACACACGAGGGACAACGCGAGTTCCTCGGTCTGATTGACGAAGTCCGCATTTGGAACCGCGCCCTAAGCGAGGAAGAGGTAATAGAACAGATGGAGAGCGGTCATTTTGAGCTTTTTGCTGTTGACCCGCGTCAAAAACTCGCCACAACCTGGGGACACTTAAAAACCTCACAACGATAAAATTCGTCCGAGTGCGCGCTTTTGAATCTCTCAGCGCGCACCCTCTTTATAACAACAAAGGAGAATGCGTAACGTCATGAATGGAAAATTTATAGCGTCTGCGGACGTAGAACGAGACGAACTCGACTGGGGAACAATCGGTTGGCTCAGCCGCCCAGAAAGTACAGGCGGGAAAGACATCGTTGCCATGGAAGTCAGCCTCTCCCCCGGATATGGACACGATTTTCATAAGCATCCCGACCAAGAAGAGGTTATCTACGTTATAGAAGGTAGCGTAGAGCAGTGGCTTGAGGATAAGAAACAGACGCTCAACGCAGGTGACTCTGTATTCATCCCGGCAGACATGGTCCACGCATCTTTTAACGTTTCCTCCCAGTCAGCGAAATTATTTGTTACCCTCAGTCCCAGCAAAGGCGCAGAGGGGTATCAGCTCATTGATGTTTACGATCAGGCACCGTGGAATACGCTCCGCTCGTAATCATCTTTTTAACTTTTTTAACACAATTGCTTCTGAGTTGCCCTTACCGTTGCCAGTCTACTGTGGAGGGGAAACACCCAAGTCAAACACCTCGATTTTTTTCGGTAGGGGCTGGATCACCCAGCCCGTACGGAACGGCATCCAGATTTAATAGTATAATAATGATCGGAACGCCAGTATCTGAAACATCAATGTCAATTCGCGAACGGATGCGTGAGTTCTACGAAACATCGGAAACCTATAAAGGACTTCTATCTGCACATGATGAAGCCTATCTCCGACACTACGTAGAATTGGTAATCCGCTACGCACCGCCTCGTTCCAAAGTCCTTGACCTCGGATGCGGCAACGGTATCTCAGCGCGACTGCTGAATCAGGCGGACTTTGATGTCGTCGGAACCGACATCTCTCCGCTCTTTCTTGAAGACGCGCAAACATGGGAAAAACCGAGACTCCGCTATCAGGTTTGCGACGTGATGGAACTCCCTTTTGAAAGCGAATCCTTTGATGTTATCTGTTCAAACGAATTAGTTGAACATCTGCCGGATGTGGAAACGGCGTTAACCGAGATGATGCGGGTTGTCTGTAAGGGCGGGAGAATTGTGATCTCTGGACCAAACCTCTGTTCACCTTTAATCCCGTTTCTTGATTGGCTCAACCTGATGGCTGGCAAACCCGGCAGACCTGTCTGGGGTGAGACGAAACGGCAAGCTTTGCAGCAATTTATGCGGAATTGCGGGCTTTATATCCAGAAGCGGTTCTTGACTCCTGCGACAGTCGCATCGAACTTTATTTACCGTGAACCCGACTTACAAGCGGATGCCATCGGTGGTGATGCAGACAGTGCTTATTATGCCAGCTCTATTGATCTCGCTCATTTTTTCCGATCACACGGGTTCAGGATCGTCAAGAAAGCCGTTGGTTTCGGGATAAAGGGTCGGATTATCGCGGGCGCGTTTCCGTACCTGAGTCCTTACATCACGATGGTCGTCGAAAAATGAACATTCGCGCAGACGATTTTGTCTTAGAAATAGGGAGCGGTCATAATCCGAAAGCACGCTCGGATGTCTTATGCGATAAATTTATAGGGGATGACGAACAACGCGGCGGGGCAATCGTTACTGACCGTCCGATGGTGGAAGCGGATGGCGAGTTCCTGCCGTTCGCAGATCGGGCGTTTGACTATGTCATCTGCTCGCATGTGTTGGAACACGTTGAAGATCCGAGGCGATTCATCTCCGAACTCATGCGTGTCGCATGCCGAGGCTACATTGAAACGCCGTCTGAAATAGGTGAGCGAATCTACGGGTGGCACTATCACAACTGGGTCGTCAACTTGGTTGATGGCTGTTTGATGCTACGGAAGAATGTAAAAAATTCCCAATTTGGGCAACTTTTCCACAGATTGGCGGTAACAGATAAGCATTGGAAGCAGTTCCATATTACACATCATAACCTCTTCCTGGTCCAGTACGAATGGGAAGATAAAATAGACTATAAAATACTTCTCGAACATGAGTCAGCACTGGATTTGGAATGCCACGATACGCTTGATAGGCTTGTCGCATCAGATGGTAATGCTCCGAGACATAATGAGTGGTTACTGCATCTTAAAAGCGCAGTGCCGCGAGGCATCGTTTCCCATGTAAAATCGCTTTTGGCAAAAGGAAACCAACGTCGCCAGACGAAAACACTGCAAGAAATTCTCGTCTGTCCGCAGTGCAAAGGTGAGGTTACGTGGGAAGAACACAGTCTTCACTGCAAAATGTGCGAACAGTCCTATCGGATTGTTGATGGAATTCCGCGTTTCGGCAAAGTCACAAACCGAAAATAAAAAGCCTTAAGAATGTCCTCAGCAAGCCAACAACGGCGGCTTGCGGAACCGAATCGAAAATCCTTGCGAAACCAATACTGCCCGTTAACGCTTAGCGTATAATTAAAAAAATGAATGTAGTACCGAAAGAATTTATCCGCGTGATGCCAGATGTAATCCGAGGCTTCGTCAGTGCCGCTTTCCAGAAGGCAGGAACCTCGGAGGCGGATGCCGCGCACATAGCGCACCTACTGGTTCTCACGGATCTGCGCGGCGTGTTCAGTCACGGCACGCGCCAAACGCCGGGATATGTCGGGATGATGCTTGACGGCAAAGTAAATCCACGTCCAAACGTCCGCTGCATTGATGAATCCCCGACGACAGCGGTCTACGATGGCGATGGCGGTATGGGGCATTTTGCCTCGTATCATGCCGCACAGGCAGCGGTCAAAAAAGCCAAAGAGATGGGACTCGGTGCCGCAACGAGTCGGAACCACTTCCACTTTGGGAGTGCTGGTAAGTATTCACGGCTCGCGCTTGAAGCGGATTGCGCTGGATTTGCGGTCTCTTGCCACCGTTTTCGACACAGCCCCGATAGTCCGATTGCTACCGCAACTGGAGCTTCACCGATGAGTTTCGCGATTCCAGCGGGCGACCAACCGCCTATCGTCGTCGATATGGCAACCGGCATTGATGCCAAACTGCCGTTGGAACAGGCATTTGAACAGAGTCCCGCTGCGTTCTTCAAGATGTTGGGTTTGAGTCATGTGAGTCATGCACTCGGTGGGATTATGGCAGGCATCTGGCTATTTGATAAGCCGCCGGATCCGCCAACAATCTGGGAAGGTGCCAATCAAGGTGCTTTCATTACAGCGATTGACATTTCCCGATTCCGACCGATTGACGAATATAAAGCGGAGATCGACCAACATATCCACGATGCACGACAAATGCAACCGGCACCCGGGCACGACCGATCGGATCTGCCCGGCGGCTTAGAATGGGAGCGCGAACAGGAATGGTCTGAAATCGGTATCCCCGTTGGCGAAGAACACCAAAAACAGTTGAAAATAGTTGCTGAACGCGTTGGTATTCCGCTTCCATTCTAAATTCAGAACGCCGTAAGCAAGTCAAAAACAGTGGCTTGCGGAACTTAACCGAAAGCCCTTGTGTAACCAAAACCGTCAGTTAACGCTTGGCGAATAATAAAAAAAATATGAATACAAACAACATAGAAGATCGAAATATCGTGATTATTGGCGGTGGCACCGCTGGATTTTCCGCCGGTGTCTATACGTCCCGTGCGATGCTTGAACCTGTTCTTATTACAGGAGAGGCACTCGGTGGACAACTCTCTTTAACGCTCGATTTGGAAAACTATCCCGGCTTCTTCGGTAACGAGGCGGGTGTCTTTATACAAGGCATGCAGGAACAAGCAGAGCGGTTCGGCACAGAAGTCAAATTTGATACCGTAACGGCGGTTGATTTTTCGCAACACCCGTTCGCCGTCACCACCTACGAGAAAGAATACCGTGCGAAGTCTGTAATCATAGCTACAGGGGCATCGCCGCGCATGCTTGATATACCGGGTGAAGAGGAATACGGCGGACGGGGTGTCTCCTACTGCGCCACTTGTGATGGGTTCTTCTTCCAAGATCAACGGCTCGTTGTCGTTGGCGGGGGTGACGCGGCGTTAGAAGAAGGCATTTTCCTAACCAAGTACGCCTCTGAAGTGTATATCGTCCACCGCCGTGATCAACTCCGGGCAAGCCATATTATGCAGGAACGTGCCTTCAAAAACGATAAAATTAAGTTTATCTGGGACACCGTTGTTGAAGAAATCAATGGCGACGCAGAAAAAGTGACCGGCACCACCCTCAAAAACGTTAAAACCGGTGAGACACAACTTTTCCCGATTGACGGTGTATTCATCTTTATTGGACATATTCCGAACACAGAGCTCTTCACAGATGTCATACATACAGACGAGCAAGGGTACATCATTGTGGACGAGATGCAGCGCACAAACATAAACGGTGTTTATGCCGCGGGCGACGTACATGACCATGTCTTTCGCCAAGCGATTACCGCCGCAGGTGCCGGTGCTGCAGCTGCGATCGCCGCTGAAAAATTCGTCGCAGAATTAGAGAACCGCGCCTATCCGGGGAATTAACTGCAATCCGTGATTGGGGAATGTATAGGAGAAACTTGTGCCAAGAGAAAAACTCGCTCTCGGTTTAGATTCAAGCACGCAAAGTCTATCTGCTGTCGTCATTGATATAGACACAGCAGAAAAATACTTTGAGCATTCGCTTGATTATCGCACCGATGCCCGCCTCAACCAATTCGGTATCGAAGAAGACTATATTTTACCGCCGAGAGAGGAAGGTGAAGCCGAACAGCCGCCATTGATGTATCTCGCCTCACTTGACGCTATGTTTACTGACATACGCGAGGCAGGCGTACCGCTTGAACACATTCTTCTCATCAACACATCCGGGCAGCAACACGGGCATGTCTACCTGAACCGTGACGCAGATGCACTTCTGGCGCAACTCGCAAGTTTCCAGAACTTCGACGAAGATACTCGCGACTTGCAAATTCTGCTAAAAGATGCCTTTGCGTATCCCACAGCTCCAATCTGGATGACCGCGAACACGACTGCGCAGACTGAGGCTGTCCGAAATGGGGTCGGCGGAAAACCGGAGATGATAGACCTTTCCGGCTCGGACGCTCCGCTCCGCTTCACAGGTGCTGTCGTGCGCCGTGTTGGAGAACAGTTTCCTGAATGCTATGCGGCGACAGCAAAAGTCCTGTTGATTAGTAGTTTTATCCCCGCAGTGCTGACGGGTAGCACCGAGGTGCCTATTGATTATGGGAATGGATGTGGGATGTCGCTTATGAACTATCGGAATAAGGTGTGGGACACCGCACTGTTGGCAGCAACGTCAGACGGCTTACCGGGTGGCGTGGAAGCACTCCAATCGAAATTGCCCGCGCTTGCACGTCCAGATTCCATTGTGGGTAGTCTCGCCGCGTATTACATAGAAAAGTATGGCTTCGATGCTCGCTGCGCGGTGATAGCGGGTTCTGGCGACAATCCGCAGTCGAAGGTGCCTGTCGCCGGAGATTTGCTTAGCCTCGGAACCAGTTTCGTCAACATGGTGTCAACTGATGGGAATACGCTCGACCCAGAAGGATTTGCCAACGCAATGTATGATGGCATCAACCGTCCGTTTATGTTCGGATGTCGCACAAATGGCGCAATGGTATGGGATGCCGTGAGGAGTCATTACGGCTTGGCGAAAGAGGAATACGCGCCCGCAGAAGTTGCGTTACAGACCGTTGACCCCGGACAGTTTATGACGTTTTGGCAGCCTAAGACTGAGTCCTTTCCAGTCTCTGGTGCGTTTGCGTTAATCCGTGCCACCGCACAATCCACATTAGCAAAAGATTATACCGGTATTATTGAAACGAGCCTCGCCGCTGTTTACATCTACTCCGCTGTCTTCACGAAACAGACGCAGGAACCGTTGTTTGTAACGGGCGGCGCAACAGATAGTCCTGAAATCATGCGTCGCGTCGCGGGAATCTGGAATAGACCGACGCTCCCGGTAGAGAAAGGTGGTGCCGCACTCGGTGCCGCTGTCGCAGGGGTCAAGGCACTTTTCGATGCGGATTCCGGTATGGAAGCCGAGTCCTTTGATGTTGAGGCGTTTAGTGCTTCTGTCTTGAAGCGCGGTGCGTCAATTGAGCCGAATCCTGCAGACGTTGCCGCCTATCATGGTGAAGGGAAATACCTCCAGCAGTTTCGCGAAAAATACGAGCAGATTATGACAGCACATCCTGCACAGTAGTAGGCAGACTCCGTGCTGCCGTCCACTTAAAAAATGAAAGAACAATTAACGCACTTTGACGAAAAAGGCAACACGCGGATGGTGAACGTCGGTGGCAAAGACGAGACACTGCGCATCGCCATCGCCCGCGGGCATATTACTGCCCGTCCTGAAACACTCCGTCTCATCGCTGAACAAGGCATGAAAAAGGGGGATGTTTTGGAAGTCGCACGGCTTGCGGGTATCATGGCAGCAAAACGCACCGGTGAACTGATCCCGTTGTGCCATCCCCTTGCATTGACTTCGATTCGAGTTGAACTCGCTATCGCAGATGATGTGTCGCAAGTTGAAATTGAAGCGGAAGTCCAGACGGTAGGTCGTACAGGCGTAGAAATGGAAGCACTCACCGCCGTGTCAGTCGCGGCTTTGACCGTTTATGATATGTGTAAAGCAGTGGACAGAGAGATGGTTATCGGTGATATTGGGCTTGTCAAGAAGACAGGCGGTAAAAGTGGCACCTTCACAAGAGATACAAAGGACACGGTTTCTGGTTCCAGTCCCTAACTACCCCGAACGAGGTATGTAGCGATGAACAAAAAAATGCGTCAGATACTCATTATAATCCTTGCAGTTTGTTTAATTTCTACGACCACCTTTGCCGCCGATCACGTCCTCATCATTGGCGGTGTTGCCGGTGAGAAATCGTTTTACGATGCATTCTGGGGTGCCACCTCCCGGTTTCATCAATTGCTTACCGATGAATACGGCTACACATCTGATCAGATTACTTTTCTCTTTGAGGACATGGGCGATATAGACCGAGGCGGACAAGGAGAATTGGAATTGGTTGATGCTGAATCAAATCGAGAACAAGTTTTAGCGGCATTCGATCAACTCGCCAAGACTGTGCAACCCTCAGATAGGTTTCTGCTGTTCATGCTTGGGCACGCATCTCGCACCGGTAGAGGTAGTGCGAAGTTTAATCTGCGAGGTCGAGACATTACTGAAGTGGAATATGTGACACTCATTAACAGTGTTCCTGCTGAGAATCAGATTTTAATCTTTGGTTTCCCTTATAGTGGAAGGCTTGTGCCACAACTGAGCGCACCGGGACGAATAATTCTCACCTCAAGTTCACCAAATGAGGGCTATTCGCTACAAGCAGGATTCGGCGAGGTCTTTGTTGGTGCCTTCTCTACCGCAGATAACGATCTAAACGGCGATGGGGACATCTCACTATTAGAAACGTTTCTATCGTTACAGACGCAGACAAAGGAGTGGTATGAGAACGACGGGACTATCCAATCTGAACATCCGCATCTTGATGATAACGGGGATGGGAACGCCACTCGAAACCTAACGATTGACCCTGAGGTACCACGTGTAGAACAGACAGATGATGGAGCACTCGCCGAAAAGACCTTCTTGGGAACCCGTAGGACAGTCCTACCGAGCACTCTACCTCCATCTGAACCAGAAGTGTTTAGCAACGCCGACATCCCGCCTACTGAACCTACCGAAGCACGCGAAAATGGGAACCCAGATGCTTCGAGTACTGCTCACACTCCTGAGAATCGCCGGTCGGCACTGCCTTATGACTATATCAGCGAAACAGACGAGAACGTCATCCGAGAAGCCATTGACACGGCACCTTCTCAAAAAGACTATCCAGAAGACGGTGCTGTCGTTCTTTGGGAGAACGTTGATGTTGACATCGATGAAAAGAGCCGTTATATCTATTCAACACGACGCGTCGTCAAAGTCCTCAACGAGGATGGCGCAGATCTCGGCGAAATCAGCATCCCTTATATGCGTGGAAAAGACGATGTCACTATCCATCATGCCCGGACATTTACCCCCGATGGTAGAGTTGTTGAGCTGGATTTGAACGATGTGATACCGGATATCCCACCGCCGAGTGCTGTGGACGCTGGTTTATACGTTGACGCACGCTTGATGCACTTCAGACTTCCAGAAATTTCCGATGGTTGCATCATAGACTATGCCTATTCCACGAACAATCTTGGGCACGTCATGCGAGGCGAGTTTTGGCGAAAGGTCTATTTCCAAGGCTCACAACCCGTGCAATACTATCGGTTCACCGTACATATTCCAAAGAAAAAACATCTCAATTATCAGGTTTCAGGCGCATCGGCGGTTCCGACAAGTTTGCAGTCAAGTTCCTTTCTTGATATTAAACCCACAATTACGGAGAATAACTACATCCGTACCTATACCTTTGAAGCGCGGGATGTCCCCTCCTTGAAAGAGGAATACCTGATGCCTGCTCCACAAGATCTCGCTTATAGCATTAGCATCTCCTCAATTGATTCTTGGGATAAATTAGTGACGTGGTATGCCACGCTCATTCGGGAACAGGATACCATTACACCAGAAATTACGAAAAAGACGGAGCAGATCCTCCGCGGTGCCTGGTCCCGAAAGGAAAAAGTGAAGAGGCTTTATGAATACGTCGCGACAAACATCCAGTATCTCGGTTATGAACTCGGAATTTGGGCGATTAAGCCTTATCCTGCTGACTTCGTTTTGAAAATAGGTAAAGGAGATTGTAAGGACAAAACAACACTCCTCTCCACAATGCTTTCATCTGCAGGTATTAATTCCTACCCTGTTCTCATCTCCGCTGGCGATACGCGGGGTGTTAACGCTCACCTCTCAGACGGTGGTTCCGAAGTCGAGGCTGTCCCTTCACTCGCATATTTCAATCACATGATCCTTGCCGTT
Source organism: Candidatus Poribacteria bacterium (assembly GCA_026713385.1). Taxonomy (GTDB): domain Bacteria; phylum Poribacteria; class WGA-4E; order WGA-4E; family WGA-3G; genus WGA-3G. The sequence goes on from JAPOOP010000234.1 coordinate 13,459, forward strand.
GACGGCGGAAACCAAGATGATGAATTCATCTGGCTCGATCCAACAGCAGAAACGTGTGCTTTTGGTGATTTCCCTGCCGGCGACCAAGACAGGTGGGCACTTATCATCAATCCGCGGTTTCTAAAAGAAGATAAAGCATCTGGAACGGAGAGTTCGGATGATGTAGCGTCGGTAGACAGTATGGAAAATAAGCTCTACCTCTTTCAGAGGAGTCCTTCCTTAGAGGCAATATCAAATCTGAAACGGGTTCACACTCGCGTAGAGGTGAAAAAGGATATGAGCGTCTCTGTTCACCAAGAGTTGATGGTGACAGGGATCTTCAACATGAAACTTCGGAGCCAACTTTCACACCTCCAGACTTCTGAAGAAAAAGCGGAATTCTTCCACAAAGTGTTGGAATTAGACGAACGCGCCAAGGTGACGGATGTCAAAGTCTCTGGACTCTCAAAGTTGGAAGGCGAATTGAAGGTCAAACTCACGTGGACATGTAAGGAGTATTTGTACGCTATCGGCAGTCAATTTGTCCTTGAATTACCGATCGTCAAGCATCCCTATGCGGAGTTATTGAGCGAGGAACGTCGAATGTATCCCGCGGTTATCGGCAAAGCATTAACGCTTGAGGATAAAATCAGTGTCAGTACCGAGGCACCCTTTAGCGTTGATACCGTTCCTGAGGAACAGACGCTGAAGACCGAGATCGCCGAAATTCAGATCCGCTATGCGAAATCCAAGCGCAAAGCTGAGATGCATCAGACGATCCGTTTCCTAACACCGAGGGTCACACCAAACAATATTTACCATCTCAAAGATGTCGTCAGAATCGCCTCAAACCGAGGACCGAAACGATTCATATTAACGCAGTAATAAGGAGTTGTCAGTTGTCAGTTATCAGTTATCAGTTACAAGAGGGAGATCTTGTCAAATAAGGGGTAATCCGCAGAAAGGGAACGCCCTATCAAAAACCCCAAGCAAAACACCTCTTAACTGAAAACTGAAGACTGTTAACCGAATACTAATAAAAAATGCCAGCAACAGAAGAAGTTCAAGCAATAGAAGAGTTGATGAAAAGCCAAGAGTTGATTTTAGAACAACTCAAAAAGGTAATCATTGGGCAAGAGGAAGTTATCAATCAGATGTTGATGGCACTTTTTGCTGGAGGACACTGCTTATTAGAGGGTGTCCCAGGACTCGCCAAAACCCTCATGATTAGGACTTTGGCGGATATTCTGAATCTCAAGTTCAAGCGGATCCAATTCACCCCGGATTTAATGCCAGCCGACATCACGGGGACCGATGTGCTTGAGGAAGACCGAACGACGGGACATCGCACGATCCGATTTATTCAGGGACCGATCTTCGCGAACATCCTCCTCGCTGATGAGATTAATCGGACACCTCCGAAGACCCAAGCCGCACTTTTAGAAGCGATGCAGGAGCACCACGTTACCGCAGGAGGTAACGAATTCCAACTGGAACAACCCTTCTTTGTGCTTGCCACGCAAAACCCGATCGAGCAGGAAGGCACATACCCACTACCAGAGGCGCAGTTAGATCGGTTCATGTTCAAAATTGTCATAGATTACCCGACAGAGGCAGAGGAGACGGACATCATCTCTGCAACGACCGGAGCAGAAGAGCCCGAACTCGAAACAGCACTGTCTGGTGAGGCAATTGTGGCACTCCATAAAATCGTGAGGCGTGTGCCTGCCGCTGACAACGTTGTGCAATACGCTGTGAAAATTGCGCGCGCAACTCGTCCGAAAGAGGAGGACGCTCCGGATTTCATCCAGCAATGGGTGCGATGGGGCGCGGGACCCCGTGCCGGGCAGTACCTTATCTTAGGTGCGAAAGCCAGAGCGATTCTACGAGGTCGCTACAACGCCTCTTGCGAAGATGTGAAATCTGTTGCACCTTCGGTTCTACGCCATCGCGTCTTAACCAATTTCCATGCCGAAGCTGAAGGCGTTAACTCCGACACCGTCATCCAACGACTCCTCGATACAGTGCAAGAACCCGCTGCGAAGTTTTAGATGTCATCACAAAAAATTTCGGTTATCATTCCAGTCCTCAATGAAGAAAACGCCATTGCCAAAGTCATCACCGATATTCCAAAGACCGTGCGAACCCTTGACGAAAAAACCGAAGCCACAGTCCAAGAAATCATCGTCGTTGACAACGGCTGCACGGACAACACCGCCGCAATTGCAAGCCGAAACGGTGCAAGGGTTACAACAGAGCCGCGACGCGGATATGGGTCTGCCTGTCTTGCTGGAATTGCTGCACTTACGACAACAGTGCCGGATATCGTCGTTTTTCTCGATGGTGACTATAGCGACTATCCCACAGATATGCCGCAACTCCTACACCCCATACTTGAAGGTAAAACCGATTTTGTCATCGGTGCGAGAAGTGCTGACGATGCGCGGGACGCGTTGTTACCGCAGGCACGATTCGGCAATTGGCTCGCCTGTTTTCTGATAAAGTGCTTCTACGGCGTACGGTATACGGATTTAGGTCCCTTTCGAGCGATCCGATATCCACAACTCCTCGCTTTGAACATGCAGGACAAAACCTTCGGATGGACAGTCGAGATGCAACTCAAAGCCGCGAAACAGGGAATCCCTGTGTGTGAAATTCCGGTTCGCTATCGCAAGCGGATCGGAGTCTCTAAAATTACTGGCACCTTCACCGGTACCCTGAAAGCCGGTTATAAGATACTCACAACCCTCATCTACCACCGCTTTCTGACCTAATCCTTACAAAGCAGTTCTGTTTGTAGTAGGGAAACCATTCATTGCCCGTCAATTATGTCACTGGCGAGGTTTCCTCCGGAAAACACCCTATCAAAAACGCCGCGCCTTTCTTATTTCCTACCAAAGGGATATCCCAGACGCATCCGTCCCCACCGGACTACAATCACTTTCCCAACTATCATTACTAATTGCTGGCGATTGACCACTGATCGCTGACCGCTAATCGTTATTCAATGTGGTGAGTTTCAGAGTATTCAGAGTAAACTCTGAAAAGTGACAAATTCCAAAAATGCTGTAACCATAGATAATGATTGGGTTTTGAAGGTTTTAACAGAAGGTTTCTGAAATACTTACTCTGAAATTTCAGAGTAGACAGAGCAGGTTTCGTAGCGTGATGCACGTCGCATCTGGGAGAGTACGCCGCAAAACTTTTAGTTTGCGCACTCGTGGGAAATCCTATACACCCAATCGAGGTGCATGTGATAAAGCGTTGGGTTTCACTCGTTTTCTGGTATTTGAAGGTATGTTGGAGATACAAAATGCTACGAAGTCGTCGTGTTTTTGAGTCTCGACTCGTTCAACCCAACCTACGGTTATACTGCAATATTTTATTCTCAAACTCACGTTACTTTAGTTTTCACGGAGATTTCACGGAGGTTTTTATGGTGGTAGGTGAGCCGTGGGTTCCCAAGATTCAATATACCCTTTCTCCGTGAAAAACTAATGTGAAATTATAATTAACTTAAAGTATCAAATATTTTCCACATTGGATATTGCTATCTATACAGCGCAAAATATCGCGATCAGAGGTCGCTCCTACAGCGAAAACTCTCAAGTAAAAGATCGAAATTATTGGAGAATTGAATGACACCACCATGCCATTCTTTCGCTTGAAACTTCCCCACATTAATGATATACTCATTATTGAAAGCGAGTATGGAGAAACAAAATGATTAAAAAAAAGACAAAGGCAGCATACAGAAACGGTGTGATTGAACCTTTGGATAAGATCGACCTTCCCGAAGGACAAGCACTTGAGATCGAGTTCAGAGTTCTCCTAAAAACACCTCATGAACTTTCTCGCGAAGAAAAAGGAGACTTAATTCAGAAGATGAGTGGCTCGATGAAAGGAACATGGGGAAACACCGTCGAAGAAATTGATGCTTATATCGAGTCAGAAAGACAATCATGGGATCGAGAATTTTAGATTTCTTCACAGCACTCTTTTAATGCACAGGGGGTGTGAAACCGCAGTACTCATTGAGAGAAAGGAGAAAAAACAATGTTACAGCCCTATACTGCCCTTATCCGGCAAAGCGAAGGATGGTGGATCGGGTGGATATTGGAAGTTCGTGGGGTTACCTGTCAAGAGCGAACCAGAGACGAATTGCTGGATACGCTGGGAATTACGCTTTGTGAAATATTAGAATATGAAACCCCGGAAGAGTATCGCCGAACTGAAAGTGAGGCTGAGAAAGTAAAATTCTTCGACATTTTGGAATTCGGAACGCAGGGAGCATCACACTGCACGGAAAATGGGTTTGAAGAGGTAAAGATCGCTATATGAAACGTAGGCGGTTGATTAAACATCTTCAACTAAAGAAGGCAAAATACCTATAAAATTCGACCCGCCTTTGAACCAGATGACGCGAAAAAGAATGAACTGACTTGCATAGCACAGATTAACTGAAAGGAATTGCCCTATGCCCACACTCGATTTCAAAGGAAAACAACACATCTACGCACACCACCTTACCGTCCCTTACCGACCTCTCGAACCCGACGAAACCCGCTCCTGCAACCCAACCGATACAGACGACAATCTCATCATCCACGGCGACAATCTGCATGCCCTCAAGGCGTTACTTCCGCGCTATGCGAACCGTGTCAAGTGTATCTACATCGATCCACCCTACAACACCGGCAACGAAGGCTGGGTCTATAATGACAACGTAAACAGCCCACTCATGCAACAATGGCTTACAGAGAACGCACCCGTTGATAACGAAGATTTGGAACGGCACGATAAATGGCTCTGTATGATGTGGCCGAGATTGCACCTGCTCAAAGAACTGCTTACTGATGATGGTGTAATTTTTATCTCTATTGACGACAATGAAGTACATCACTTAAGAATGCTAATGGATGAAATTTTAGGCAGAGAAAACTTCCTCGCGGACATTATTTGGCAACATCGTTATGGTAGAAGCAACAATGCCAAATTATTTTCAAACCAACGTGAACATGTAATTGTGTATAGAAAATCCGATGCTGTTTCTCACATTCGGGTTAAGCGGAATGAAGAACTTAATGAAACATATTCTAATCCTGATAATGATTCACGTGGTAGTTGGGTGTCTGCTTCCTATGTTAATCCTGCAACAAAAGAACAACGTCCAAATTTAGTTTATCCGATAACAAATCCCTATACAGGAGAGCCTGTAAATCATCCTACGCATGCTTGGAAGTACAGCCAAAGCACCCATGAGAAACATGTTAGGGAAGACAGACTTTGGTGGGGGCTTGATGGGAATTTACGCTACCCTCGTCTTAAAAATTTTCTGAGTGAATCTAAAGAAAAAGGGATCGTCCCAATTGATTTAATGTTAGCAGATATTGCGGGCACCACAGACGAAGGGACAAAGCAGTTACAAACTGTCTTCCAAAGTGCAGCTCTTGAGTTCAACAATCCTAAACCCACAAGATTAATTGCGAACTTAATAGAGATTGCCGAAGGTGTATCAAGAGAGAATGACACTATTATCCTTGACTCCTTCGCTGGCAGCGGCACCACTGCCCACGCTGTGCTTGACCTTAACAAAGAAGATGGTGGCAACCGAAAGTTTATTCTCATTGAGTGTGAAGATTATGCCGACACTATCACCGCTGAACGCGTCCGTCGTGTCATCAAAGGTGTTCCCGATGCGCGTGACACTGCACTGCAAGAAGGCTTGGGAGGTTCCTTTACCTACTGCACTTTAGGAAAACCGATTGAGGTAGAAACAATGCTCACTGGAGAGGCGTTGCCACCCTATTCAGCACTCGCTGCCAACTTGTTGTATACCACCGCTGGTGCTTCCGTAGGGGCGGATACATTAGAAGCACAAAACGGTGACGGACTTTTCCACAGCGATGACGAAAACGACTACTACCTGATTTATAAACCCGATCTTGAATGGTTGCGCAGCAACGCTGCTATCCTCAATCTGGAGCGAGCAGAACGTTTATGCAATGCCAGTCGCGAAAACGGTAGAAAAGCGATCGTCTATGCGGCAGGCAATTACGTCGGTCAGCGTGAACTCACAAAGATGGGCATTATATTCTGTCAACTTCCCGATGCCTTGCACGAAAGATGAAAAGCCTTTGTATCGGGCATTACATTTTTTACGTTGACACCCAAGCCTAAATATGCTTTACTATCTCCAAAAGGAGACACCATAATGAAAACCATTCTTGTCCTCTTGATGCTCTTTTCTACAATCGCAATGCCGGCACTCGCAGCGTTAACCGATGCAGACCTCAATAAGATCCGCTTGATTGTCAAAGAGGAAATTAAAACAGAACTTGCACCGATAAAGTCGGATATTGGCACGCTAAAGGAAGATATCGCCCGGTTAGATGGACGTATGAACGGCGTTGAAAAACAGGTCGCACATGCCACAAATGTAACGTATGGGCTAATCGCTCTGATTGTTGTCGCTATCGGCATCCCTGCTTGGCGTGGAAAACGGGATCACGACCAGGAGCGAAAAATCGAAGAACTCAGGCAGGAAATCGAAACACTCAAACAACAGAAGATTGTAAGCCCTTAACACCTTTCACTAACTACTGATAACTGAAAGTGTTGCGCAGCACCCACATAATTTGGAGTCGTGTGATTGTAGGGGGGGTGAAACCTCGACTCCCAATCCTAAAATCTTGATTCAGAATTAAAAACTGAAATAGGCTTACTTGGCAAACGCTGAGGAATTGGTCTGTGAAGAAATAATACAATGCTGGAATTAAAAGAATATCAACGCGGTGCACTTGATGCTTTGGCACGTTGGTTAGAAACACTTGAAGACGCACAGCGTGATACAGAAACTATGGTTGAGGCGTTGCAACGGACACCAATTGATGTCCCGATCCCCGATGAGTTACACAATTACCCGAAAGCTGCGTGGCAAAAACTGAAGGAGAACGGCGGTGTCGCGGTAACAGCAAGCGAACACATTGACCGTACTGATGAAGCAAACCGCCCCATTCCGCATATCTGTTTCAAAGTCCCGACGGGTGGCGGTAAAAC
>JAPOOP010000624.1 GCA_026713385.1 Candidatus Poribacteria bacterium
ACCCAGGTGCAATAGCGTTCCAGGTACTTCATGGTCATCTCCTCCATTGTTAATTTAGGTTGAGATTTTTCCAGAAACCGCTGAAATTCAAATGTAGTGTTTGCCACTAACCGTTATGCGGACCGTCACGGACTTGAAAGCGGAAATCCGCTTCACCGCGCGCATCCGCCAACAGGACGTTCGGACTCAGTATATCACGTCCGTTAAAAAAAGTCATGTTTTTGTGTTGGTAGTTAACTGTAGGAGGGGAAACACCCTATCAAAAACACCCCGATTCCCGACTCTTACCGATGGCTGCCTGCTATTTTTAATTCAGACGCGAGAGCAATTTTTGGAGGTGTTGTATGTTTCGCTCGACCGCCGTGGTGTCGGGGGGTGCGTCTGTGAGTTGGAGATATGTCTCGAAAGCAGCGATCCCTTCGCTATACGCATGATTTTTATACTGTAGGTAACCGAGCAGACGATAATCGGCGGCGACATTGGGCAGTAACCATGTGATACGTTCCGCGGCTGTAAGTGCTTTGTCGTAGTTTTCAAGGAGTGTGTAGGCACGCGTCAGATTCCGCAAAATGCGTGCGAGGATCTCTTTATCTGTGGCTTCAATTAACATATTCGATTCCAGCGATGCCGAGTCGCCGAGGGTTTCTTGGAGTTTCGCTTGGAGTGCGTCTTCGCACATAAAAGATCCGTTTTCAAACACATCAAGCAGAATGTCTATATGTTCGCGTTGGTATCTTACAAGGAAATGCCCTGGAAAATTTACGCCGACGAGTGGTAATCCAGCGCGTCTACCGACTTCAATGTAGACAACGCCTAACGTAATTGGAATCCCCGTCTTTTTATCCAGTACAAAGTTGAGGAAGTTGTTGCCCAGTGCGTAGTAGTTGTCGGTATTTCCAGTGAACCCTTTATCCTGAAAGAGGTAGCGGTTCAGTTCAGCAATGTGTTGCTCAGGCAATGTCGTCTTTTGGATCCGTTCCCGAACCACATCCGCCATCTCATCAAGTTGATGGAGGTAATTCTCAATATTGAGTTCGCGGTACTCGCTTTGCGCGATGAGCAGGGCACCCATTGCGAGTTGAACTTTGTTATTATCAAGGTTCGCGAAGGAGAAAAATGGGTCTGTTTGCGGTTTTTTTGTCATTTTTCCGAAAAAACGTAAATTTTTTTGCATTCCCTGAGAATATGTGATATAATTAAAACCATCTTTGTGTGGGGGATTAGCTCAGCTGGGAGAGCGCTTGCATGGCATGCAAGAGGTCACCAGTTCAAGTCTGGTATCCTCCACTTTTTTTATTGCGTTTGCTGCTCTGGCGGCGGTTTAGGCGTTTCGCCTGTGTTTTTGTTGGTTTGTGCTTTTTTTGTTCTGCGTGGAATACCGTTATCCAACACCCCCATAAGCGTTAAATGAAGTTGCGCTTGTGTTGGCAATGCCTGAATCAACTCTTCCTCGATCTCCTCAATCTGTTCCCGTATCTCCTTCCGTTTCGCTCGGAATTCGTCCAAGGTTTCTTGGATTTCCGCATCTTCTACAAGCGAATCCTTTGCAAGTCGATTTAAAGTTTTCAAATCATTGATTGCCTGAATGTCCTTTTGACGTTTCATATCCCACAATTCTTCAAGTTGGATTTTCTGTGCCTCTGTAACGCCGAGATCTACCAAGGTAATCCCTTTCTTGTTCTCATCGCCGTTCTTTTGTGCCCATGCGATGACTCCGCAAAGCGCAACACCTATCAGAATCGCCAAAATATGCTTTCCATGGATATATGACTCTTGGTTTCGTCTCCGTTTAGCGTTTTGCATAAGTTTTCACCTCCAACTTCACTATCGAACCCGGTTTGAATGTCCTTCATACCATAATACCATGAAAAATGAGGGATGTCAAGGAGAAACGGCGGAGGCGAGAGGCGTTCAGTTCTCCTGTAGGAGGGGACCGCGATTCCCAATTCTTATGCTTCTCTTGTAGGAGGGAACTTCGATTCCCGACTCTTACTGACTCATCTGAGAAAAATTTCGCTTGACAAAAAATAACGTATCCGTTACAATTATCTTTAACATTACGCACGGGAGGGCTGGATGCTGTACAAAGGGTTACAACTGGATCGGTTTCAGGAGGAAGCGATCGCGGCGATTAATCGGGATACCTCAGTGATTGTCACTGCCCCGACAGGTGCTGGTAAAACTGTCATCGCTGAATATGCCGTCGAAAAATGTCTTAAAGAGAACCAGCGCGTTATCTACACCGCACCGATCAAAGCCCTCAGTAATCAAAAATATCGGGATTTTTACGCCGAATATGGGGATAAAATCGGCATTGTTACAGGCGATGTGGTGCTGAATCCGTATGCACAAGTACTGTTGATGACCACCGAGATTTTCCGGAATACTATCTTTGACGACATTGAACGGTTACAAGATGTCGCTTACGTCATCTTTGACGAAATCCATTATATCAATGATATTGAGCGCGGCACCGTTTGGGAAGAGAGTCTCATCTTCGCCCCGCAGCATATTAAATTCGTCTGTCTGAGTGCCACGATCCCGAACATTAATCCTTTTACAGAGTGGATGCAAAGTGTACGGGATATTGACATTGAGATAGTCGAAGAATTAGAACGTCCAGTCCCTTTGGATCATCACCTCTATTTTAAAGATTACGGCATCGGTAGTGTGGCGCATATTCCCGCACTTCGGAAGCGGGCACAGCACGATGCGCGTAAACGAAAATCCGACCCATTTGAAAATAAAACACCTCAGGTTGAAAATAAAACACCTCAGGCACTTCCCGCTGATTTTATAGAGACAAGTCTTATTCCACATCTTCGTCGAGAGAAGCAGTTCCCCTGCCTCCATTTCTGTTTTAGTCGTAGAGGTTGTGAAGAAAACGCAATGTCATTGGTGTTTGGATCGCAGTTACAATTGCTGAATAAAAAGCAGACTACAGAGATTTTAAAGCAATTTGATGAACTCTGCCTCCAATTTGACATCGTTGAAGAAAAGAAGATTGCCGAATTTCGCAGGTTAGTCAGTTGTGGCATCGCTTATCATCACGCCGGTATGCTACCAACGCTTAAAGAAGTCGTTGAAAGGTTGTTCACCTCCGGGTTAATTCAACTCCTCTTTACCACCGAAACGTTCGCCGTTGGCATTAATATGCCAGCATGCACGGTGGTTTTTGACAGCCTTGAGAAATTTGATGGAATCGGATTTCGACACCTCAAGGCACGGGAATATCACCAGATGTCAGGGCGCGCTGGCAGACGTGGTATTGACACCATCGGTTATGTCTATGCACAAATTGTGCCCTCATACGCCGATTCAAACGAGATTCGAGGTGTTGTTGCTGATAAGATCGAACCGATAGAGAGTCAATTCAATCTCTCCTATTCCAGTATTCTCAATCTTTATCAGAAATATGGCGATGATATTTACGATGTTTATACGATGAGTTTGAGCAACCATCAAAACCGTGTGCGGGTCGCTACGCTCAACAAGCAGATTGAGGGTAAGACGGAGAAACTTCGAATACTCCCGAAACCGGAGTGTATTCACGAGGGTATTGATGGGAGTGCACAGATTGAAAAGCATTATCGCCAGAAACGAGACCGTGAAAAAAATCTTCAGCGTTTGCATGTAGAGATGTCGCAAATCAAATCGCAGACGCGAGGAAAGAAGCGGAAAAAGGAACGCGCGAAGAGGTTACGGACTGTTCACAAGGAAATTAAGCGTTTTCAAGCGAGTGGGGAGCAGAGTCTTTGTGACGACTGTCAGCATTTAAATACATGTACTGGGAGATATAAAACCATTCGCAAGGAGGAGGAACGCCTCCAGAAACTCAAGAGGAAGACGACATCTGTTGCGAATGATCCGCAGCGGCAGATAGCCTCCCGTCTGAAGGTACTTGAAGAACTCGGATACATTGAAGCTCATACCCTTCTGCCCCGTGGGAGCACCGCTGCCCATCTTTATGGATATGAGGTGCAATTAACCCAACTACTATTTAATGGTATTTTTGAGAGGCTCTCGGAAGACGCAATTAACTGTCTCATGGTAGCGATTATCTCCGAACCCCGCAAAGATGGATACTTTAAGCCGCTCAAAGACGAACGTTTATTAGACGAGTTTTATGCAGTCAGTTCTGAAATTTCATTCATTCAGCATTTAGAGGTTAAGCATAAGGTGACAGAAATCACACCTCTGTTGGAACTCCGACTCTGCACTGCGATGCTCGCTTGGAGTCGAGGTTGTGACTTTGACAAGCTTGAAAAATATGCCCGTTTAGATGCTGGCGACTTTGTGAGAACCTTTCGGCTTGTCATTGACCAACTCCGCCAAATCCGTCGTGCTATGAGTGGTCACACTGCTCTCGTTGAAAAACTCAACCGATGTATTGGTAAGATTAACAGAGATGTTGTGGATGCGGAACGACAATTGCGAATTGGGCAGGAGGATCTTGATGAAACAAACACTGAGGTTTCCGAACAGGCACCGTCCATTGCCCTTGAAAGTTCCGATAATGCCGAAGCGGAAGATGAAACATCGCTTTCTTAGCACGTTTTGCTTTCGGTTGACAACACTTTGAAAAATTCTCTTGTAGGAGGGAACTCCGATTCCCGACAGACTTTCCCATCAAAATGGTTAAAAACCGAAAACTGAATGACTTTTTTGAAAAGCACTTGTAATGTGAAATAGATTGTATTACAATGGCAGAATAAATGTGTAGAGATGCTGGATATCGAGATGTACTGTCGCGCAGTACGCGAAGATACCAGCACCTTGATAAAAACTAAAGGAGAATAACATGGCAAATCAAGATTTTGGCTTAGCCGGTGCGCTCAAAGTACGTCCGGCTGAAGAAGGCGATGCGACACATTTACACACATTTTGTTTTCCTGAAAAAACCAAAACACAGGTTACGAAGGAATTGCAAGCCGATTTGGAATCAGATGGTCAGACCTACCGACTCGTTGCGGAGTCGAGTGGGTATCCGATCGGACAGATTAGCGTGAGCAAGGATGCCAATGATCCTGAGATAGCCCAAGTCGGGAATCTCGCTGTATCCGGCCCGTTTCGACAATTAGGGGTAGCAGACCATCTCATAAAAGCTGCGGGAACTACCGCGGCAGAAAATGGTGCGAAAACCCTTGAAATTGAGCTTCCATCCTCTGAGGCGAATGTTATTCAGAGATATAAGGATTGGGGGTTCGTTGAAAAGCCGCTTGTTATCCTGCAGAAGGCACTTGATGCAGAAGAACAGGAAGAAGAAGCTGCAGAAGTAGAGGAACCAGAAGATACAGGCGGAGATGAGGATCAAGCGGTTGAGACCGGCGGCGAACAGCAGGAACTGCTTAATGCCTAATGGTGTGAGTTCCGCACTGCCGCTGGCGAGGGTGTTTTTGCTTGGGGTTTTTGATAGGGGATTTGCTTGGGCGTTTCCCTGCGGATTTCCCCCAGTATCCTCGCCTTCCCGAAAGGTCTAACTAATTGTGGGTTTTACCATAGTTCAATTATGTATTTGGGTCGGGCTGTATTAGCAAGTATCTGCGAAGCGACTCACTCCCTACTGGTAGACATAACCTACCGCGGTGGAGATTCAGAAAACCGTCTGACATATTGAATGGCTCTGAAAATAGAGGCGGCACTGACCGACAGTGGCGTAGGAGGAATAGCATGAAAAAAATCTGGCTTACCCTCGCGCTTATACTCTTTGTAATTGGGTGCGGCACCCAGAACGAAAACCTCGCGAAGGGTAAGGAGTTGAGTAAATCCGATAAACGTCGCAAAGAGGAACGCGCTGTCCGAGAATTTAAACTTGCGCTCCAGCAACAGATTGATAATGCTGAGGCACACTATCTGCTCGGATTATACAACTCGCAAGAATTTTACGAGCC
>JAPOOP010000351.1 GCA_026713385.1 Candidatus Poribacteria bacterium
AATTGGAGACGACCCCTGATTTCTTTGATATATTCGTGGAAGGCTGTCAATTTAACCCGATGCCCTTAACGTTATAGACTTCTTCGATTTTTACGGGCATTCGGGCGTAAAGCCCAATGCTTTAGCTTTGGGATATAGGTTTCCCGCTAAAGGCGTAATTCCTGTGAAATAAATTTGACAAATGCAGTCAATTTGTAGTATAATTATACTATCGCGTTGGGGACACAACCAAGCACGCTGCAAGGCGTGTCTGTCCCTAACCTATCTTGGTTGAAGGTAAAAGACGCGATACGCGATATACCATGAAAACCTACAAATATAAGATTGGTGCTCAATCTAATACAATCCGCATTGGCAACTTGCTTGACGATATGTGGCAAGTGCATGCCTATTTTCATAAGTGGCAAGACCAAAGATACAAAGCCGGCTTGCCGTATGCCAACTACGCTGCCATGTGTAAACATGCCAAAGATTTGAAACGAACGACACATCCACATTGGAAATCGTTGCCAAGCCAAGCGATCCAAGCAGAGTTGGAACGCATTGATAATGCGTATCAAAGGTTCTTTAATAAACTCGGAGGTAAACCGCATATCAAACCTCGCCATAAGTTTAAGTCTATCAGTCTTAAACAAACTGGGTTTAGACTCACTAACAACCGTATCACACTCACATTTCGTAAGTGGGATAAAGGTAAGTGGCGATTTGATAAAGTGCCTTATACGTTTCATAAACACCGCGAGTGGCATGGAACTATCAGTCGTATTACCATCAAACGTGATACTTGCGGAGACTATTGGCTTTGCATAACAACCCCCAACACGGATTTTAAACCACTGCCGACAACAGGTGAAAGCGTTGGGGCAGACTTCGGTATGAAAGATGCTTATTTGACACTTAGCACGGGTGAGAAAATCCAACACCCCCAACCTTTGAAACATTCCTTGAAGGAACTTCGTAAACTCAACAAATCGCTGAGTCGTAAAGTCAAAGGTTCTAACGGTTGGTGGCGGTGTGTAAGAACAATCGCGCGTCTGTATCGGAAAATCAGCAACCAACGTAAAGACTTTCACTGGCAACTGGCAAGCAAACTCTGTAAGAAGTTTGATACGATTGCGATTGAAACCTTGAACCTTGCGGGTATGAAACGCTTGTGGGGACGTAAGGTCTCCGATCTTGCGTTCTACCAGTTTGTTGAGATATTGAAGTATAAGTGTCGTAAACATAAGCGTCTTTTGAAACAAGTCGGTCAATGGACGGCGACAACAAAGCCTTGTAGCGATTGTGGGTTTCATAACGAAAATCTAACTTTGAACGATAGGCAGTGGACGTGTCGTGACTGCGGTTCACACCACGACCGAGACGTAAACGCTGCGATAAACATATTGCGGGCAGGGATAGCCGTTACCTAACGATGTGCCTGAGACTCAGCTATTTCAGAGTATCAGGGAAACGCCCGCAGGTGGAGCGTAAATAAGACGGTGGACTCTTTGAGAAAACCGCAGTCGCTATGAAGCCGAAGCCCACGCCTTTAGGCGTTGGGTGCTATCACAGGATTATAGGTTTTCAGGACAATCCTAAGCGCATAGCCCGTAATGAAATGGAGGGCGGATATACGGAGAGGAACGTGAGACCATTAGTACACCTCACCGAACCGCAAGGTAAAATTAAAAATTTTCAAGAACGCTTGAAGTCTGATGAACCGATTTTGTATGATGGTGGGTTTGGTTCTCAGTTATTTGCGCGTGATATAGAACTCACTAACAGTGCACTTGCCAACGACCTACATCCCACTGCCGTTATTGACATCCATGCGAATTATATCAGCGCAGGTGCTGAGGTAATTGGGACAAACACGTTCGTGGCATCTCCGCTTCACTTGGAGATGGCAGGTCAAGACCTATCCGATGCCAAACGACTCACACGACTCGCTGTTCAACACGCAAAAACGGCTGTCGCACAGAGTGGAAAAGAGGTCTACATTGCAGGCTCTGTAGGACCTTCTCCCGGCGCAATTGAAGCCGATAGCGGTGATACCACTTTCGGCATCCCAAATGCGGATGCGAGAGAGGCACATAAATTGGTTATCCATACCCTCGCAGAAGAAGGCGTAGATTTCCTTTGTCTTGAGACGATGTTTTCTGCGAAAGAGGCGGCACTCGCTGTAGATGTTGCGCGTGAGACACGTCTGCCTATTGCCGTGAACTTGACTTATAAATGGACAAAGGAGCGGCGGACCGACAATATTATCTATCGGACGGATTGGGGGAATTCCCCCGCAGATCTACTTGAGATCCTCACAAACGGCGAATTTTCGGGCGGAGATTCGCTGTTGGAGTCCGTTAGCATCATCGGCGTGAACTGCGGTGCCGAATCCAGACGTGATGAACATACTGGAATGCCTTATGCGATTGCTGGAACTCAGCAGTTGCACTCGGCACTCACTGAAACGGGAATTAATGGTAAGCGGATGATGGCGTATCCCAACGCTGGTATGCCGAAGCTTGATGAGAACCATAGAACCGTCTATACGCAGACTCCAACAGAGATGGCAAGTCATGTTCCCGCGCTCATTGAGACAGGTGCTTACTTAATAGGTGGCTGTTGTGGGACAACACCGGCACATATCAAAGCCTTCCGTGAAGCAATCGCGTCGTTTAGCGGTTAGCAATCAGCAGTCAGTAAATAGGTTTTCGTTAACCCCAAACCCATAAGCGTAAAGGAAAAATGGAAACTGTAATACTTACCTATAAAAGACCCCCCAACCGAGTCAATCATTTTCAACAGGAATTGCTTTATCTTGACGATGCGGTCATTGTTACGTCTCAACGCGTTAAACCCTCCTCACCCATAGTGCAGAACGGTGAGACGGTTTTGGCGGATAACTTTGCTGCGGTCTGGTTTGTGTTTACAGGGTTGTGGTATGATGTCGGCAAGGTTTATAATCTGGAGAACGAGTGGACCGGCTATTACTGTGATGTTCTGAAACCGGTCAAACGGAGTGTGGATGTAAA
>JAPOOP010000742.1 GCA_026713385.1 Candidatus Poribacteria bacterium
CTGATAACAAGTTTCTCGTTACGCTCCTGTCGCGCGAAAACCAACATGAGTTGTGTGTGATTGGACGGAAATTCAAAAATCTGATGATATTCGGATGCTGGTGGTTTATGAACAATCCGAGCGTCATTGAGGAGATCACACGGGAGCGGATTGAATTGCTCGGTTTGAGCGTTATTCCACAACACTCCGATGCGCGAATTTTGGATCAACTCGTTTACAAATGGAAACACTCACGGCAGATTATCGCGGAGGTTTTGGTAGAAAAATACCAAACACTCCTTGATGTCGGGTGGACATTGACTTCATCAGAGGTTGAGCGGGATGTCAATAACCTATTCGGCGGCAACTTTGATCGATTTTTGAACGGGAATTAAGTTCTCCCACGAGTTAACAGTGACAAGGGGTTGCACTGCACTTCGGGCAGCCCTCTGCGTAGATTTTCGCAGCATCCTCTAAGGAAATCTCAAGCAGACTCGCTAATGTAGCGAGCCACGCAAAAACATCAGCAAATTCCTCGCGCAGTCGCGTCAGGTCTTGTGGTTGTTTACGGATCTCTTTCGCCAACTCGCCTACCTCTTCAACGAACCATGTAAAGGTTAGCGGCACCCCGCGCTCGGCATCGCGTGTGTAATAGATATCTTCAATCTGTTTCTGAAACGCTTCAATTGTCATTTTTTTAATTTATGTGCTCCTGTCTGCTGTGTCCGTTTGCTTTGCAGCGAGAATGCAGGTTTTCGGTTAATTCTGTACAGGGTTTCGGAACACGGGCAGTCCTTGTTGAATAAAGAGTGATGCAAGCCTGCAACAACCGCGCAGGCGACCCTTCGGCGTAAACCCTTATGGAACCTATTGCTTGATTTAACGCCTTGCGAATCATTAAAAATTCTCTCTTTGGCAATCCACTGAAACAGATAATTCATGGGTGCCACTCCCAAAAACAACGCCTTTCAGTGGCGTTACGTCCGAGTAATCTCGTCCCCACGCAACTGTGATATGCTGATCTGCTGGTATTTGATTATTTGTCGGATCGAAATCCACCCAACCCAACTGCGGGAGATAGACGGAAAACCAAGCGTGCGATGCATCGGCACCCGCTAACGATTCTTGACCTGGGGGCGGATCGGTTTCAATATATCCACTGACATAACGCGCAGCGAGCCCCAAGGCACGTAGACATCCGATGCCGAGATGCGCAAAATCTTGACAGACCCCTCGACGGTGCTGTATCACATCAGCCAATGGTGTCGCGATTGTAGTGAAACCTGGATCATAGGTAAAGTCGGTGTAGAGGCGATTGGTTAACTCTTCAACCGCTTCCAGCAGAGATCGTTCTTTGGAGAATGATCGCTCAGCATAAGTCCGAAGTTCAGGCATCGTCGGAATCATTGGGGAGTTAAGGATATACTGCCGCAACTCCAGAGTCTCTGGATCCAGATCTGTTTGTAAACGCTGGCACACCTCCTCCCAAGCCAAATGTTCGGCGAAATCCAATTGCATCTCTCTGTCTCTGACTTGCACATGGCTTGTAACTGTAACGATGAGTTCCCTATGAGGTCGCTGGATTGTGAAATAGTAGACGGTATTTCCGAAAAAATCCTGACGTTCTCGGCACGCTCCAGGTTCGGGGTCAACAACGAATTGGCTTTTACTACAGTGTTGATGCGCGAAATTCCGAGGCATCAAGCGCGCTTCGTTGTAACAGAGGTTCACCGAATCGCTGTAACTGTATTCAGTTTTGTGAATAATCTTGTAGTTCATATTTTAA
>JAPOOP010000233.1 GCA_026713385.1 Candidatus Poribacteria bacterium
CTGATGTTGACCTTGTAATGGTCAATCTGCCTCGGTGGAATAAGGCGGTGCCTCCACTTTGAGAAGCAGAAATAACCCCTATAGCCAAACTGTTGGATTGGGAAAAGAAAATCTTACCTGAAAGCGGAGAAGTGTCGTGGAATGCAGATAATTCTCATCGCTGGTGCCTCACAAGAGGACGAATACCTTGACCAAATTGTCTACGTCCCTCTTCGATAAAGATACGAAACCTAATAGCAAATGCATTCGCGCCAGCAGCAAAAGCGGAAGACAGCACAGTTTTCCAAACTAACGCCGTTTCAATGTCCCCCATGTTACCGCGAGTTTCCCCGATGCCTCGACAGCTAATGCATCTCGCATATTCATCGTGATGTCCTGAATCTCACCTTCAGTCAACGCCTGATTGAACATTGCGACCTCATCCAGCACGCCTGACCAGAAATCGCCTCTTGGTGCACCCCAGCGTCCAATTCGGACAGGTTCCGTATTGTGATCCGGCGGGATTTCGGTCTTGGTTTCGCCCTCCATCACACCGTCAAAATACGCCCGAAGGAACGTGCCATCAAAAGTCGCAGCGACGTGATGCCACTTGCCATCCGCAGCAACGGTCTTGCTAAAGGCGGTCTTCCATGCACCGGCAGTGGTGTAGTTCACGCCGAGCAACTTCGTATTACCCGCAACGAAGATCCCATAATTTCTGGGGTTCCCAGCGACAGGTTCCTTTCCTATCACCGTTTGCCAGAGACCGGTCGATTCCGTTTTGATCCACGCCGATATTGTGTATTCGGTGAGGTCGAACGCTTTATCGTGTGGAATTTCTACGATATTACCATCACCGTTGAATTCGAGAGCCGTTCCTATTTTCCCTGAACCCACTTCGCGCCCTTAATATCGCCCTCATGCCCGTTTCCGGAGGCATCTTCTGCAATATTACCTTGGTTCATGTCGAAAAGCCATGCACCAACAAGTGCATCTTCCAACACATTCGCTATACATATACTGGTGCTGCACAGGAGTCCTATTAACACTATCAACATCATCGTAGGTAATTTTTGAACAATTGTCATCGTTACGTGTTCCTTTGGTGTTGAATGTCAAGCGGGTTCGGGGATTGGGAGCACATCGCTCTCGACTTCGTGAACTTTATCGGGGAAGGTCTTACCGCGAATCCACATGACGGGTTGTCTTCGCCTGCTATTAAGTGCCGCAGGATGTGCCCATTCTGCTTGCGCACTGAGGTAGTGGATGACATAACTCCGGCGGAACCGTAGGCTATGGTTATCCGTGCTCTTATGCAGGAGATGGCTATGGAACCAGATGACCGCACCGGGTGGCACTTCTACCGCTACACCCGCTTCGTCGCGGACACCGCGTGCGAGTTTGAACTCTCGTTGTTGTGAGCCTTCGAGATCGTCGTGCTGAAAAATATCCCGTTTGTGGCTGCCCGGGATAACGTAGAGACAACCGTTGTCTTCATCTGCTGGGTCAATAGCCGTCCACGTTCCGATAGTTGTCTCGGTATTAAACCGATTGCGAAAGTAGAATTTGTCTTGATGCCATGGAAAACCGAGACCGATCTTGGGTGCCTTCCAGATAAACAGATTATTGATGCCGAGGATGTCTGGACCGAGGATGTCAACGAGTGGATCGGTCAGACGCGCATCGCGCACCCGTGCAAGGAATTCCGGGCAGTAGCAACTCGGATGATGAATTTTGTGCATCGCATAGACACCTTGCTCTTCCAGTTTCCCATCTCTGACGAGTGCGTTCTGATCAATGTTCGTATCTGGATATGGACGTTTTCCATCCACAACGTCTTCAGCAACTTGACGGAGTATATCATTCTCTTCAGCGGTGAAGACGTTCAGACGAACAAGATAGCCATTCTCGTTCCAATATGAAAGTTCATCTGGACGCAAACCAAAACGTCGGTCTTGTAGCGTTGTATCTGTGTTCATCAATAATGCTTCCTAAGATTCGGGGATTGGCAGGACATCATGTTCGACTTCTTGGACTTTACCGGGATAGGTTTTGCCGCGAATCCACATGACAGCGGACCCTCCGGCCGGTTTAGGAGTTGTCCATTCTGCCTGTGCACTGAGGTAATGGGCGACGAAACTCCGGCGAAACCGCAAGCTATGGTTGTCCATGCTCTTATGCAGGAGATGGCTATGGAACCAGATGACTGCACCGGGTGGCACTTCTACCGCTACACCGTCTGCATCGCGAACACCTTGTGCCATTTTGAATTCCCGTTGTTGTGAACCTTCAAGGTCGTCGTGCTGAAAGATGTCCCATTTATGGCTACCGGGGATGACGTAGAGACAACCGTTCTCGCGATCCGC
>JAPOOP010000300.1 GCA_026713385.1 Candidatus Poribacteria bacterium
GATGTCTACGATTCATGTTGAACTGCCATTATTTTTCCTGCATGCTCTATCATCTCACTCAGCACGCTCAGGTTAACATCTGATAGGCTACGAAAACTGATGCTACTTTTACCAGTCTTGACTTTTCCAAGCTGCGGACCATAGAGTTCAGCCAGATAGCATTTTGATTCAACCGCATTGACATACACACTGAAATAATTTTTCTGCCGTGCCAACCCAATGATGAACCATTCGACTTGCGTCTTGTCAGAGCGTTGATAGGAATAATCGCCGTAGCCGATGATTCGCTGTTCGCTGCCACCCCAAAAAACACCTTCCCACAAACAGCAGTCCTGATTTGGTAAGGCTTTCTTGATCAGGGCATGAAGTTCCTCTAAGACTGCTCGAATATCTGGTGTTTGACTTGCGATGTAATCATCAGGCGAGGATTCTACTCGTTTCACCTTGTTTCCTCTTTGGTTGGGACATGATTTTGTAGTAAGAGGACTGCCCGGGAAGGATTCGAACCTTCACTACGTGGTCCAGAGCCACGCGTCCTACCATTAGACGACCGGGCATTGATCTACGTTTGCAGATTCGTTATGTTTTTAAGCATATCTTAATTAACCGTGTTGTCAATTTCTCGACAAACAAACAGATTTAACTTTTATTAGCGTGTCTGATAGCAGTGCCTACAATTGTTCCCAAACCGGCAAGAAAAGCAATAAACACGCCGGCAATAACCCATTCCATCCAGTTCATTACTATTCCTCCAATTCATCAATTTTTCGATATGCAATTCTATTGATCCAAACACTCAGAAACGTAAGCAGAATTGCCGCAAGAGCTCCGGTTAGAAACAGAAATAGATTAACTTTTCCGTAATTTTGAACCAGCCAAGCGGTTAAAGAAATATCAGTAGCAAGTGAAACAGTGAATATTATCTTTAACCAGCCAATTTCTTCTTTAATTTTGTCAATTCTCGCCATATCAACTTGTCATTTTTATGGGTTAGGAAAATAAACATCCTATCAGACATTATACCTTAAAAACAGAATCTTGTGCAAGACGAAGCGCAACCGCGGAAATTTACTGCATTGGTATGACCGAGACTGAGATATTGGAAAAGGTATAGAAAATGTTGAGGAACCCGATGAGAATCGTTGGGATGACAAAGACACTCAAGAGGGCAAAGGTGCCGGTAGAAAAGGAGACTTGTGTTGTTTCCTCGCCGGGATCTTCAAGAAACATTGCTTTCACAATGCGGGCATAATAGTAGAGCGAGACGACGCTATTCAGCAGACCGACAAGTGCGAGCCAATAATATCCTTGCTCAAGGACAGCAGCAAAGAGGAGCCATTTTCCGAAGAAACCCGCGAACGGCGGAATTCCGGTCAGCGAAAAGAGGAAAATCGCCATTGCCCAAGCGACCAATGGTGCGCGCGAGGCGAGACCGCGGTAGCCCTCAATCATTTCACTCCCCTCCTCATTCGCAATCAGGACAACGACATAAAACGCGCCCAAATTCATAAAGAGGTAAACAACGAGGTAAAAAAGGATCGCACCGATGCCTTCAGAGGTGAGCAGGACCCCGCCCATCAAAAGGTAACCCCCGTGTGCGATGCTGGAATACGCTAATAAGCGTTTCACATTCTGTTGTGGCAAAGCGGCGAGATTGCCGACAGTCATCGTCAATGCGGAGACTATCGCCAACATAAAGGTCCAATCAACAGCCTGCATCAATTCAGGGTTGCCAAACCCGGAGTAGAAAAACCGGATGAACAGGGCAAACCCTGCGGATTTTGAGGCGACTGACAGAAAGGCGGTTATGGGGATAGGTGCGCCTTCGTAAACGTCAGGGGACCACATGTGGAACGGGACTGAGGCGATTTTATAACCTACACCTGCGAGGACGAAGGTTATGGCAATCAGCACGGCAAGCGGAGCGACTTCCCCAGATGCAAGGAGTTCCGTGAGTCGCACACTAATTTGACCGACATCGCCGCTGCCAACCATTCCAAATAGAAGCGACAATCCGAAGAGCATAGTCCCAGAAGCGACCGCGCCATACGTGATGTATTTGAACGCCGCTTCACTGGAACGAGGGTTATGCGTCAAGAACCCAGCAAGAATGTAGGAGGTGAGACTTACCGTTTCCAACGAGATAAATATCATCAACAGATTCGTTGAAGATGCCATCAGGAACATTCCAAGGGTGATGGCTAACAAGAGTGCGTAGTATTCACCTTTCAAACGTGCGTCCAGTTCCTCGGAGCGGAGAGAAAAGAGAATCGTTGCAGCCGTTGCGAGCAGCAGCAGAACCTTGAAAAAACTGGAAAAGGCATCGAGTTGGATCATTCCCAAAAAGAGGGAAATAGGACCTTTATCGCCGAAAGAGAAGTGTGTAATAAGAACGGCGGCGAATACGCAAATACACCCTGCGAGAGAGAGATGGGCAACCGCGGAACTATTCCTGTCCTTCACAACGAGATCGAGAAGAACAACAGCGGCGGCAAAAATCACAAGGAGGATTTCTGGACTGAAATAAAGGAGGCTTTCGATGTTGCTTAAGGATTGCATATTTTAATTATACCTTGCGGTTCGGTCAGGTGCATGGGTTCAATAACGTTCATCGGCGTATATCCGCCTGCGCCGTTGTTGCAGGCTTTCTAATTTACCTGATTGACAGAATCCGTTTTTAATTTATCTGCAGGACACCGATGAGGTTGGTAACCGACTCTCTGAACATATCAATAGCGAAGTTGGGCCAGACACCGAGTGCGATGGTCAAGATTCCGAGCGGTACCAGCGTTAGAATTTCGCGTCCATTGATTTCGGGGAGTTCTTCATATTTGGGGTTGAGTGTCCCTAAGAAAACCCGTTGAAGCGTCCAGAGGAAATATGCCGCACCGACAACAATGCCTATTGTGGACAAGATAGTCAACAGTTTGAATTTATCGTAGGCACCGAGCAGAGAGAGTGCCTCTCCGACGAATCCGCTCAAGCCGGGCAGTCCCAAAGAAGCCATGAACGCAAGCGTCGTAATGCCGGTATAAATGGGCATTTTGGTTCCCAGACCGCCGAATCCGTTAATTTCACGGTGGTGTGCTCTGTCGTAGAGAACACCGACGAGTAGGAAGAGCATCGCACTGATAACGCCGTGATTGAACATCTGGAGGATCGCACCGGTGATGCCGCTGTCATTTCGAGCGGAAAGTCCCAAGATGACGAAGCCCATGTGTCCGATACTGGAATACGCGACCAGCTTCTTAAAGTCGGTTTGTGCCAGTGCACAGAAGGATCCGTAGACGATATTAATAAACCCAAGAAGTGCGAGACTATTGCCCCAGAAACCTATCCCGTTACAGAAGAAGTCCAAGCCCAGTGGAAACATCGCCATGTTAACCCGTACCAATCCATAAGTTCCCATCTTTAGAAGTATCCCCGCGAGGATGACACTAATTGCTGTTGGTGCTTCGACGTGTGCATCGGGAAGCCACGTATGGAAAGGAAATATCGGCACCTTAACGGCAAACCCGATAAAGAAACCGAGGAAAACCCAGATCTGGAAGTTGAGGTCGTTAAGGGCGTGTCCTGCCGTAGCTGCTAACGTAATAAGTGTGGGAATATCAAAAGTTCGCGCACCGGGTGCCCCACTGTTGAGATAGACCGCTATCATCGCAACCAACATTAATACACTACCGAAGAGTGTATAGAGGAAGAACTTAATCGCAGCGTACTCGCGGCGGGGTCCGCCCCATATACCGATAAGGAAGTACATCGGTAGGAGTGTCAGTTCAAAGAAGACGTAGAAGAGGAACAGATCCAGCGCAGCGAAGAAACCCAGCATTCCTGTTTCCAGCAATAGGAACAGTGCCATGTACGCTTTGATACCTTTTTCGATGTTTCGCCAAGAGGCAATAACACAGATGGGACCTAAGAGTGCAGTGAGGAGTAGAAGCGTCACACTGAGTCCGTCAATGCCGATGTGATATTGGATATTAAACGCCTGAATCCAAGGAACGTTAACGACGTACTGTGTTCCTGCGGTCGAGCGGTCGTAGGATATGAATAAAGCGACTGCGAGTGCGAGTGGGATGAGTGTAAAGAGGAGCGTAACGCGTTTAACGAGTTCCTCTGACTCGCGCGGCAGAAGTAAAACAGCGATCATCCCGAGCAACGGGACAAAAATCATTAGCGATAATAACATCTCGTGGAAATTCTCCTTCTCCCATCAAGGGGCAGCTTCTATTGTATGTTTCAGCTACAACGCCCGGAAAATCAAGATTAACAACACAATTCCAGCCAGCACAACGAAGAGATATGTCTGAATCGCGCCGGTCTGGATCCGACGGACTCTGCCACCGAGTGCCCATGTAACTTGGGCGACCCGATTGACGATGCCATCAACGA
>JAPOOP010000260.1 GCA_026713385.1 Candidatus Poribacteria bacterium
CCAGTGCGGACTTTCACATAACGGCAGCCACGCTATCGACATCTTGCGGTACATGGCAGGTGGAAATGTCGAATGGGTTTTCGGTGAGATGCAGTCCGACGAAGCCGCCGCAGGTGAAAGTGACCTGCAGGGAAACGGCTATCTCGTTTTTGACAATGGTGTGCGTGCGTATCTGCGGAGTACATCGTGTGGTGCGGCACCGTGGGAGGTCGATGTCATCGGTACAACGGGACGTATCCGTTCCGTCAACAACGCTGAAACCTTCGAGTTGATTCGTGTGATTCCCGGTGGACGACGCGGACGCGGCGTGCCTGCGCAGTGTCCATTTCCTATCCCCGTACGGATGCAAGGTATGGGACTGACAATCGTTGAAGATCTCATTAACGGCATTGAGAATGGAGCTTCTCCGAAATGTTCGGGAGAAGATGGACGCGCTGCGTTAGAGGTAGCGGTTGCGCTCCGAGAATCGCATCGCCGTGGGTGTGTGAAAGTGGAACTGCCGATTGAAGACCGAAGTCTTCGGATTCTCTCCTCAGAGATTCAGAATGACGACACTCCTGCTCGAGTTCGGCGATTACAGGCGCGTTGATAGAAGATGTCTATTTGTATGTCAGGCAGAAAAAATCAAAAATGTAGCCTGCAACAACGGGGTAGGGTTTTTCTGCGGATTTTTTCAGATATACGGAAAGGCATTCAGTGTATCTAAATCCATCTACCGAACCGCGAGGTATGATTAAAAACATGAAACCAGCAGATTATGCGTTTTTTAAAGAAAATGGCTATGTCTCACTCGGCAAGATTCTGAGCGATGCCGAAGTTGAGCATTTTGTTCATGCCTTTGATCGGGACCGCACTGAAGTTGAAGATCACTGGTATCGTATTGGACATTACCAGACCGTGAATTGCGATGCACTTCTGACTGCGCCTGAATTCGACAATGCAGTTCGGCATCCGATCGTCATGGATTGCCTACACACACTGATGGGTAATGCCCCTTGCTTTTCAGAAATCTGCATCCGGCACATGGCACCCTACGATGGTGAACTAAATCGCGGCTGGCATCGAGATGGTCCCAAGCACTGGCTTGAACACCCGTTGCGCATTGGGTTCATACAGTTGATGCTGTATCTGACCGATGTTGATGAAACGACGCACTGTTTCTCGTTATCACCGGAATCAGTAGAAGCTGAGATTCTCGAAACAGACGAACAGTTGGACCGTGGCGGAATTGTTGATTTGTACGGTCCCGCTGGGACAGCCATACTCTTCAATATCGGTGTTTTACACACCGCTACGACCCGTCCTACTCAGGAAGAGCGCAAGACGGTGCAAGTCTATTATGGGCATCCGAACCGTCGGTACTTGAGCGAGGATTCGATCATACCTACCGAACTATGGCGAGACCATCCCGACCCTGAAGTGCGTGCCTTTTATAATGTGCTCAACAACAAGACGCGCGACTATCTCGAACACACGGCTTCAACGGGTGAACTGCCATTTGAGGATACTTTGGCACTCCTTCGCGAACTGGATGTAAAGCACCGCAAGCGATCGCAGTGAATTGGCGACGATCTGCTTGCCCTGTTATCGCCTAAGACTCTGAGTCTCCCAAGACCGCCGCCTGCACCGGATTTGCATAGCACTGATAATGTTGTTCGACATCTGCTGCCGGCGTAATATCTGCGTGGACATAGACCCCAAATCGCAGACGGAAACGGTCATCTTCCAGTTCATCAGGTGGATGGTGAAGGATGCTCATCTGTTCCTGCACAGCGATTTCCCCGAAAAAGCCCGGATGTTCAGCGTTTTCTGGGTGATCAAACAGCGCGATACCAGCCACCCCATCTCCCACTGTGCCTCCGAGATCACACCACCGCGCGCGTTGATGATGCACCGCTGTTCTGCCAATCTGTCCTTCAGAATTCTCAACGTGCCCTTTCTCCGGGATACCCATTGACGGGTTCAAACGCGCGACAAAGAGGAATTGTCGATCACCAATGTCCAACGGTGGCGTCGTTTCGTGAATAATTTCCAGAAACCGCCGCGTATTGCTTCCGTACCATACCCGAGCAGTCCGCGTTTCTGTCATGATAACTTCACCATCTCCGTTGACATGGATCAGGTCTTCGACAAATTCGGCGTAGACGTTTCCTTCAGTGATTCGGACAAAGCGTTGGTGCAACATCTTCCCACAGGGTCCATAAGGGGGTTCATCCCAATCAGACCAGATGTTCGCAGACCCACCTTCGCCGTGCCCTCCGTAGGCGAGGTAGAGCCCTGTGTGGTGCGGATGGTCGCCGCCACCAGCCCCGCGAACCACAGTCCCATGATTCCCGTTGAGGGGCCAGAAGTAAGGCTTCCAGACACCGAGAAAGTTGTATCGTGCAAATAACGCGTCATCGGCAGAAATGAGCAAATGCGCGGGTTTCTGTTCGATTTGATAACGGGCTTTTGATGATGACTCATGGACCTGTCGGATCGCATAATATGCCGATGTCCTCGCCGGAAGTTCGCTTGTCTGCCATGCAAGTTCACGTAGCGTCGGCTCGAATTGACATGGGACATCCTCTTCGGAGACATGGCCGTCTGCATCAGCTGTGGACATCGCAAGTCCTGAAATCCCTTCTTGCCAATCGGGAAAGTAACGTTTCGGCTTGAAACGCATGCGGACGAGGTCGTTGTCTCGCTTGACCGAACCCGCCTCAATTTTGATGATTACATTTCGATTTTTTGTCAATGATTAACTCCTGTTCGCTTCACAGTGAAATTGTTCAACCTACCAGCGCAAATCGCATATCTCTTGCACGACAGACACATCTGATTGACGCAATTCGTTTGGAAGTTGTTATACATTTCTACCAACTCCGAATAAAGTCCTCTACCTCGAAATTCACTGGCATATCCGTCAGTTGATAGCGCATTACACGAGATGCTCTATCCGGGACAGATCGGGCAATTTCTGCCTCGATTTTCGCGTATAGCGTCGAAAACCGTTTCCAAATACTTTCGGCATCTTCGGCGGAAAAACGATCCGCGAAATCCTCATAGAGATGGAAATTGAGTCGGTGCGCAGAGATTGCACCGATGCGTTCTTCAATCGAAAGTTTACTGACTTCCGGGTCTTTGAGTTTACGGACTTTATCCGCTAATTTTGAGAGGAATACAACCGCGACCATACGTTCTTCTTCACCCGGGTGCAGCTTTGCCAATCCATTTCGACAAGCATCAGCATCTTTGTTGCGGATGGCATGGAAGGTTGATTCAATCAGATCGCTCTGCTGCTGCTGAAGTTGGAAGAAATGTTCAAATTAGGAGCGAGCCTCAGTCGGAAGGTGCTGTGTAAATCCCATATTCCAATAAAAGTGGTCAACGATCGGGTACGAATCTCCCCCGAAAGCGCGATATCCGAGGTGAACCGTCCGTCGCAATTTTGTGCTATAATTGCTGCCCCAGTGCAACCCCATGTGGCTATAGACGACCCCATCTCCTGCTGACAGTTCGATTGGAATCCCACCCGGCATTGGTTCCTGTGGGCGTGATAATAGGTGTTGATATTCTTCTGGAGTATTTGGACGGCAGTAGCTTCTCGGCACAAGCCAGAACACGCTGTCGTCGTAAAGCGGGATGTTCCACTGAACATAGCCTGGTCCGTTTTTAACGTAATCCATCTGCATCCCTTTCAGCGGTGCCTGTCCCGTTGGGTCAATATCACGATGCCAACTCGCCGGACCGTGATCTTGCACAGGATTACACATCAGTGCCATCAGTGTGATCACAGCATCGGGTGCTCTCATGAGTTGTTGACTCACACCGAGGGTGTTCTCATGCAGACAAAATTCCACGGTATCCGCGGTCTCTGCGTCAACGACTTCATCGAAAAACACTCTCGGTTGTGCACTCGTTGTCCAAACGCCTCCAGGTTTCTCTTCCGGTTTCCGTTCGCGTGCCCAGACTCCTTTTTGCTTCTCAACGAGGGTTTCAAAACTCGTTCTCAACGTTTCCAGTTGATCAGGTGGAACAACCTGTCGTAGCACGATATAGCCGTCATCAATGAGTTGCTGTGGATCTACCTTCATCGTCAGTTCCCATTTCTAAAAATAGAGTTTAGTAAAACCACCCGAAGATTTAGTCCTTTGGAAGGTTTCTATTTTACCCTGGATTTCTGTCAAGAAATGAACGTGGATCACTTATGTTGTCTGAATTTGACAATCATTAATGATCAGATTGCGAGGTTTTAATCCGCCCCCAAGTGAGACTCAACTTCCCGATGGGCTGGACAGCTAAACCCTGTGACTCAAAGTTCTGCTTGATTTCTTCCGGTGTTAGTACTTTCTTATAGATGCGCACTTCGTCCACCGCGCCTATCAAGTACCCATCGGTATTCCCATCTTGAGCGATGTTCCAGTTCGTTTCACCGCCGCCTAAATTGCCGGACATTGCCTCCTCCTCTTTGACGAGGACGCTATCGACATACACCTGTGCCTTATCCTCTTCGCGTGTTGCCACCACATGGTGCCATTTGCCATCGGCGTAGTCCTTATCGGTTATCCACGCTTTTTTGATGTTGTTGGCTTGCTCGGTATAGTATCGGAGTTGTCCGGTATCCTGATTAAAACCCAACCGAAAGAAATGATCGAAGAAATTCGTTTTGTTTGTCAGGATATATTGCCAACCGATGCGACTGTTAGAGGGTTTCAAAAACCACGCTTCATACGACGCTGGTTTCTCCCCGATATTGAAAATGATCGGCAGTTCCACACAATCCGGTTTTCCGCCGAAATTGAGTGCGTCTCCGAGATGACCTTCGATGGACTCCGGCTCACCGACGATTGTTCCATCCTTGCCGCCAACAAGATCTTTAACGGTATCGCCGACGATGTCGTTTGTGTCAAGCGTGTAATAACTCACTAAGCCGTCCGTGACGACTTGAGCTTTCACACCAATAATTAAGGTGACAGTGCAGAGAAGGATACAACTGATTTGAATTACCCACCAATTTAGACGTTTCGGTTTCATAATTGACTCCATTTTTCCAGTATAGCGATACGATTGGATCGTCTTGAGAGGGTTCTGGTTAAATAATGCTGTGAAAAATTAACGAATGCCTCTGAATCGCTTTTATCACATTTCAATTGTGGCTATAATGGCAAATTTGACGAAGATTGTCAATGAAAAAATCAAACTTATTTTTTTGTTGACTTATGTATCTAAACCTTGTATCCTCATAAAAAATAACTCATTAATGTCATTAGATACAGGGGATGAAAGTGACCCAAGAACAAGTACTTCTGATTAATGGTGTTCGGCTTTGGACAGCCGTTCAAGGTGAAGGGTTACCGATAGTGCTTTGTCACGGCGGTCCCGGTAGTTACGACTATCTCGAACCAGTCGCTGATATGGTTACTGACTTATGTCAAGTTGTCCGGTACGACCAACGTGGAAGTGGACGCTCACAACCGGTAGGTCCCTACGATGTATCTACATTTGTCGATGATTTGGAGGGATTGAGAAGGCATTTCAACTTTGAACGTTGGATTGTTGGAGGTCATTCGTGGGGTGCGGGACTCGCTTTGGCTTATGCAGTCAGATTTCCAACTCGGACGTCAGCCGTTCTTCACATTGCAGGCACGGGTATTGATCTCCGATGGCATGAGGAGTATAGCAAAAATCGGTTAAATATGCTGAATGAATCAGAGCGTGAAGAGTATCTACGTCTGCGAGAACAAAGAGATTGTGTTACAGGTGATACGCCGGAGCAAGTACAAAACCGGCTCCGCACTTTAAGCCATAAGACAGATGTATTTGACCCGAATTGTGTTGACAAGCTTCCAAACTTTGATGCGTATCCTGTGAGTGATGAAGCGAACGAAAAGGTCGGCGCGGACTGGAAAAGTTACACCACAGATGCAAAATTTCAGCAATCCGTTTACGATCTACCTATGCCAGTTCTTTTTCTTCATGGTGCCTGCGACCCTCGTCCCAGTCACTTCATAGACACACTTGCCTCCAAGCTTCCTCGTTGTACGTTTGCATTGATCCCTGAATCGGGACACTATCCTTGGGTAGAGAAACCCGATGCAGTGGAAGTATCACTCAGGCGGTTTGTAGTAGATTTTATAATTAACGACACAATATGAGCAGACAAGGTTTAGGAGAAAAAAGAAACGCTATAAGCGGATACACCGCTATGTTAATAGCACTGGAGGTTAACAGATGAAACTGGAATTGAGCATCCCTATTCTACTCGCGAGTATACTCGTATCTCTGCTGTTTGTTGGTTGCGGAGCGGAAATAAATAAATTTACATCAGAGGGTGAGTATGAGACCCCACAGTTACCAAAATCTGAACTCGCGACTATCAAAATTGACACAGATGGAGGATGGCTCCAACGATATAATCTAATTGTATTCCGAGTTGATGGTAAATTAGCCGTGAGTAAGAATATTGAGGCGCGTGAAGAGATCTCTATTGATGACGCAATTTTGGTCACCCCCGGAAAGCGCGAGATGTCATTACTTGCCGTATATAAATCTTTTCATGGGGATACACCGAGTGACCGCCAAATCGTGTCAAGGTTTTCTGCTGATTTGGAAGCTGGCAGCACCTATCTCTTGACAGGGGAATCGAGTAGTGAATTCAACTTTAAGGGTATACTGGTCGATGCAAATGGAGATAAAGTTGTCAGCAAACCAAAGCGCTTCAGTCCATTTGAATTTAGTGGTTCATTGTAAAAATAGATAGGCACTTTTGGATCTCGGTAGGGAGATTCCCTAACCTCGCCGGTGTAGCGTGTATAAGTAATTCTAAAATTCACCACAGTTTGAAATAGGAGACGTTATGCTAATTCGCGGTGAAGACAGTGCAATCAATCTTCCCTCTACACTGACAGAAGAGGAAAAGTGGCACTACGATCTGTTTGGTTACCTGATACTTCGGCAGGTGGTATCGCCAGCTGAGGTTGAACGGATGCTTGAGATAGCGAATAGATGGTTTGCAGATCCCGAAACCGCACCTGAACCTGTGAATGTCACCCAAGACGAATACAGCGGTGTCCTGAATAACGTTCAGTATGGCGACCGAATCTTTGAAAGGTTATCGCTGAATGAGAAAGTGATGCGGATTGTGATGGGTTTGATGTGGAACCGTCCACGCCTTTTTAATTGCGCATTCGTCTTGCAGAAGCAACGTCCCATCCCCGAAGGTGAAAAAGAGAGGCTGCATCGCGATACCAGCGGTTTTGAATTCCCTGACGGATTCCATAATCCGCACAACGACTATCAAGCCGGTAATGGACAAATCTACAGCAATTACGTTAACACCGCCATAACGCTCGTCGATGTGCCGAAGGACAACGGTTTCATGTGTATCCCCGGCACGCATAAATCGAGAATTACGTTTCCTACAACGATTGACATCGACAATGAGTGGGCACCCGCGATTACCTTTGAGCTGAAGGCAGGGGATTGCCTAATTTTCTCACCGCGACTGATGCACGGTGCGAAATTCTGGAAAGTTGATTATCCGCGTCGCGTTGTCTTCAATCGGTATCAATTCAGCTTCTATTTCAATGAGAACTATAACCTCCCAATAGAAGCACATCGACATTGCATCTCTGACGACGAATATGAATTGGAGTCGATCCAACGAAACGAAAAGGGGTTTGCTAAACGGATCCTCAAAAAATTGGAAACGGGAGAGGAACTATGCTGACACAGGAAGAAAAATGGCATCTCGATCTGCTCGGCTATTTTGTAGTGCGCAATGCCGTGCCGAAAGCAGATGTTGAACTGATGAGGGCACAGATGTTTGAGTGGTACAAATGGGATGCAGCAGACTTTAAGCCCCCCATGCGAATCAACGCCCCAGAGGGGAAACCGTGGTGGGTCTACAACATGCATTATGGACATGAAGCGTTCCAACGGCTCATCTTGAACCCAGAAATCCTGCGCGTAGCGACTGCCCTGACCTGGAATCAGCCGCGAGTCTTCGATGTCGTAGCGAATATTTGCTACCCCAA
>JAPOOP010000231.1 GCA_026713385.1 Candidatus Poribacteria bacterium
GGTGTCCGGATATCCGTGTTGCCATGGATCGTCAAGAAAAATCATACCGTGCGGTTGTAAACCACCTGCCGCACCACCTTCGGCAAAGAAACTTGCTGGCGGATTTACGAAAGCACCGCCAAACTCACCACCATAGTATTCCTGGAACTCAGTCGTTTTCGGAAGAATCCAGCTGTTCCAAGAGACAATACGGTCCGGATTACCAACTTTTGTCGCCTTATACAGTTCCTCAAACGGTTGAAGTGGATACCGATCATCGAACCAGTATCCCGCGATCTTTTTGCCGTATCGGTGTCCGATCTCGGTAAGAATGTCGCATTCGATTTCGAAGAATCTCGACCTGTCCGGATTTAAAAACCCAGCGGCTTCCTCCCACTCCGGATCTCCAACACCGTGATGGAAATAGATGATGAGTGGAATGCCGCGTTCTTGCAACTTGTCAGCCATCTCTCCAATCAAATCGCGTTTGCAGATGCGTTCCGGCATAACCGCTTCGATCGATTTTAGGGGAGCCGGAAAATGCATAATTCCGTGTACAGACGTGAAAATGACGTAGCCAGCCCCGGTCTCGCGCACCATATCAGCGAAAGCATCGAGGTCAAACGCGTCTACTGCCTCTGGATAAGGTTTTTGCGGTCCACGCAAAGGTTGTGTCGTTACCGACCAGTGGAACATCACACCGTACTTCGCCTCAACGAACCAAGCGGTACTCGCACGCATCTTTTGCGCGCGCTCCGTTGAAGCAATCATTGCCGCGTTAGCAGTGGGGGAAATCAGTTCAAGCGAATGGACTTTCACGTTTGCCTTGGATTGCGCCTCACCGATGAGACGGAGCGTAAGTGTATTTTCACCTGCCGGGAGATGCAATGTTCCGGGAAGCGGTCTCCTTTCAAAGTTCTGCGAATCTCCTGCCCATCCGCTTGTTTCGTGGACTGTACCAGTGATTCTGTTTTGTCCTGCAACAATCTCGAACGCTGAGCCTATCGCATCGGCATCCGCCGTATAGGTCACTGCAAGTTCGCAATCAGAAGGCATTGGGAGTCTCATCTTCCATAAAATCGAACCTGATTCTTCGTTCCAGCCTTCAATCCAATCTTGTGCTTGTAGGTGCACAAGACCGTCATCAACCTTCGCATTCTCTCCCAAAAGATAGATAACTGTTGACGGATCCGCCTCAACCAATCGCGGCTTCTTAAGGGTAGCCGGATCTCCCTCAATATCAAGGACGACGATGTCATCAACACCGCTTTGATATTCCCTTGGGACGACAACTATAAGTCCCCACGGATGCTGTCGCACGATTCCCCACGAAGTGCCATCTGCTTGGGGGTTTCCCAGAATCCACGCATTCTTCACCACCCGATCAATAATAGCTGGGAGGGTAATATTGTTTTTGCCATTCCAAGAAAGCACATGAACGTAGATTCTGCCATCCTTATAGGTCGTTACATATTGGTCAGTAGGTTCAAATGGACCGCCGCGAGTACCGATGATCGATTCTCCGTTATCGTCAATCCATCTCTTAATCGCTTCATCTGCTGCGATAGATTCCAATTTTTCCTGATGAGCCAACAGTGGATTAACATTAATATCGGAGTTGCTGCCTGCTTCCCGCACAATGTCCACAATCAACTCTTTGGCGATTTCATGATTATGCATAATTTCCTCTGGGTCGGTTAGGTCTCCTCCGAGCAGTGAATCCGTTCCTGTTCCCAAGACTTCCTCCGCCTGTGCCATGTCGCTCGTGCCGATAACACAATAGGCTATCATCAACACAAATCCTGCTAATACCAACATAATTTTCATGTTGTTCAATTTCCTAAAGAAATGAATCTCACTTTTACGTGAGTTTGAATAAACTGCACCCATTTTACCAGACCAATCTTTACTAATAATTTTGGTGTTTTATGGTGCCCTGCTCCTACAATACTTGTTTGTTTAACGTAAGGTAGCAACTTAGGTTAAATTAATAACACGTTTAGCGGGGAAAGTCAAGTTAGAACATGAGCGATTCCGCACTCATCGGAACTACTTACTAACAACAGATGGAAGTTTATAATAGGGCGATTTATGGTATAATAGCGTTCGATAGGTCACCCAATTTCTGTACGCAGAAAAGAGAGAAACGTGCCAACGAACAGGACCAGAAAAAAAGCATCAAAAGCAGCAGATCGACAATTACGGCATTAAAATCCATCCAAATCAGGGCAATGGTAAGGCTCATGATGAGCGGCAGGATTAGACACGTCATCGCACCGAGGTACTTCGCTGCCAAGATGTTACCGCGCCTCACAGGATGGCTCATTGTTAAGCGCATTGTGCCGGTTTCACGTTCGCCTGCAATCGCATCGTAGGTGAACAGCAGTGCCAGTAATGAAAGCACAAACTGAAAAATGAAGACGAGGTCAATTCGATAGAAATGATCTATGAAGATATTGCCAGAACTGTGGGATACTGCATCCCACAGGACGGGGACATTTGTATAATAGATTCGTAATGTATTGCCAAGTCGGCTGTCTATACCGGCATTAAAGATGCTCAGTGGATTCGGGGGCGATCGACTTAGTGATTCGTCACAAATTCATTACAGGTTAGTAGGCTCCACACCATGTCCTCAAGGATCGCGCGTTGCGAATTAGCGGTTGCCTTGACATCAATGTATTGTTTCCAAAACTGCTGCTCAGTATCCGTTGGATACCGGCTCAGCGCAGCGAGGTAGAACTCGTTAACAATCTCCATCGGCGGTTTTCCGATCGATACCAATCTGTCAAGCCGACTGCCGGGAACACCGATGCGCGCATTGAGAAGATCGCCGTTGAACAGGTGCAGTTTTCGCTGAAGTCCACCGATTGTCGCGGTTGAAGTCTCACATGAAGTTTCACGTCCACAACGTCCGAGGATATCAAGGGCATCAGATTCAGTGTTTGGATCGAATAAAGAGACAGCACGAGTGCCTTCCGGTTCATCGCCATAATTATCAGGGATACCGAGTACATCCGAGATAGCATCCGCCAACACCTCCGGCGCGAGTGGTTTCGGAAGTGCATGCGAATAGAAACGATCATCCGTACTATTTTGCGGAAGCGTATCTGCGCTCCGAGCGTAAGACCTACTAAGAGCAATACGCCTGAGTGTGTGTCGCAAATCGTAATCGTGTCCCACAAAATCGTCTGCCAATTCTGTTAGCAATTCAGGGTGCGTCGCTGGATTCGTGGCTCGGAAATCCTCAATAGGTTCGACTAACCCACGCCCCATCATCGCCTTCCACAACCGATTGACAATGGCTTTGGCGAAATACGGGTTGTCTGACCGTGTTAGCCAATCCACCAATTCGACTCGACCATCAGCAACATCAGTAGACAGAAATTGATCACCGGGAATCCGCGGTATCGCTTTTTCTCGGGTTGCTGGATGGATAACCTCACCGGACGGTTTAATTTTAACTATCTGGTCGCCGTCTATTTTGGCAAAGATCGCCGCTAATCCATGATAGTCGTCCTGTGTCCACTTGTCAAGCGGGTGATTATGGCAATTCGCACATCGGAGTCGAACTCCCATGAAGAGTTCACTCATGAATTCCGTTTGTTCACGCCGGCCATTTACTGTTCGGATCGAAGGTCTCCAGATGGCTGGGACCGCCATCAAGCCATATTAGAATACAGGATTTTGCTTTCGCTGTGAGTATATTACTACCGGCAAAGGCGCGTTGGAGGTGGAAAAAGTCGCCTAATCCTAATCCAAGTGCTGCCAATCCGCCGACGCGTAAGAAATCGCGGCGGTTTATACCGTCACATCGTTTGGTCGCTTCCATTTTAATCTCCTCCATTCCAGTGCAGTGGTTCGTTCTGTAGATAAGGTGCCAGCAGGATCCGAAGTTTTTTACGAGCGTGGTGCAAGTGTGCTTTAATAGTCCCTTCCGATTTGTTCAAACGAATGGCTATCTCTTTAATCGAGAGTTCCCTTCGGTAGCGCATCTTAAAAACGCGCCGCTGTTCCGGTGAAAGCTGACGAACCGCCTTACGAATGATTCGTCCAAGTTCCTCGTCTTCAATCTCTTCAGAGGGCGACAGGCACATACGCGTCACCTGAAGTTTATTATCCACATCAGGTGGCAATTCTTCAAACATAAGGACCTTCTGTCGTTTCTGTTTTCTTATGAAGTCGATGCTGCAGTTGCTGGCAATTCGGTAAAGCCAACTGTAAAATGCAGAGTTCTGTTTGAAGTGAGGCAACGCCTGAAACGCCTTAAGAAAAACATCTTGGGAGAGGTCTCTCGCAGTCTCCCGATCACCGACTTGTAGATAGAGTAAGTTATAAATTTTTTGTTGGTATTTGAGAACCAGTGGATTAAAAGCCTCTGTATCACCGTTTTGAAACCGTTCTATCAGTTCACGCTCATTAATAGGCGGTAATTCAGTTCGCTCAAATATGGCGGCGGATTTTTTAGTGCCTTTCATGCTGTTTTCTCCAAATGTTTTGTTTGTTTTTTGTATTATAGTGAATTTTACAATTAACTTTACATTATTGAGTTGTAGGAGGGAATTCCGATTCCCGACTTCTAATGAGTTCCGTCGTGATTCGGAGATCACTCCTACAGAAGAAGTGTAAACTTATTTTTCTAATTCACTATGAGAGATTTCTGGCATCGTGATGCTCGGTTCATTCGGAATTTTCTAAGTAATAGGCAACAGATATACGGCTACAAGAACGCATCGGTAAAGTTTAGACAGGTAGCGGGCAGGCATAGAGACCTGCCCTTACAGGTTAATCTCAATTTCTAATCTTCAGTGCGGCGTTCGCGGCTACGTGGAAAGGCTTTCTCGTATCGCTCGCGGGCTTCTTCACCAGTGATTTCACCCTTCTCGACCATCTCTCGAAGCCGTCTGCCAAAGGCTCGCGCTTCCTCGGAAGTATCTCTACGCTGCATCCGTTCACCTTCAGCCGGTTCTGCGTTCAACCATTTTTCAAGCCCCTTAGGTTTTACACCAATTGCCTCTCCGACGGCACCAAGCACATGCGGATCGGCATAGACCATCGGTTGTGTGAAAGCAAAGTTGTGAAGCACTTTCCCATCCTTAGCGATAATAATTGTCTGTGCCACATTACGGTTCAATCCGTAGTTACCCGGGCCCTCACGCCCATCCGGCGAAATACCGGCTAAAACGTTCTCCGGGACATACTGTGTGATTTTTTTCAACGCAACCGGATCATCGCTGAAAAACACAACACTTATATGCAAGTCTTTGTCGAATCTGTTGGAGATTTTATCAACAACACCCGCAATATCATGCAATCCACGCAGACCCACGCCACTCTCGTCTTGCAACAAAAGGACGTGCAGTCTGCCATCTACCTTAGCGATGAAATCAAACGTTATGTCCTTTGCACCACCCCGTATACCTGTCGCCAGTAGCGGAGGAAGTTTTTCTCCGGGTTGCGGTCCAGAAAATATCTGTTTGTCTTCGGACGTACCGAAATCTGCTGGGTCAGCAACTTCTACTTGACGGCGATTTTCATGTTGGCGTTCTCTGCGCATCATCTGAGCATCATCGTTGGTCTTCTTGAGAAGTTGTTCGCCTTCTTCCCAAGTGATTCCCAGTTTTTTCAGATGTTCTGCCACCTCCGATCTTGGTATTTTTCCATTTCTGATGGCTTTTTGAAGTTCGGCAAACTTAGAAGCGATTGTCTTTTTGTCCAAATCGTCTTCCTTATAGCGTTCCGCTGACGTTTCATTCAGCCACTTCTCCAGTGTAGCGGGTTCTACTTCAATCGCTTGTACGATGGCACCGAGGAGGTGTGGGTCGGTATAGAGCATCGGTTGTGTGAAAGCGAAGTTGTGGAGCACTTTCCCAGCTTTAGCGATAAGAACGGTCTGTGCGACATTGCGGTTGAGTCCATAACTCCCTGCTCCTTCACGTCCATCGGGAGGTATCCCTGTTAATATCTCAATTGGAATCTCTTTTAACATATCATGCGCCCATTCAGGTAGCGTATCAGGATTATCTGCAAGGAACACAACACCTATCTGGAATCCTTGATTAGACTTTTCGGCACCGGTTGCCGTGCTATGCATTTTTTGGAAAGCGTCAATTTGAAGCAGCAATTCAAACACGTTAACAAGCCCTTTTACGCCAACGTCATTGGTGTCTTGCAAGAACAATACAAGCGGTTTCCCATCCGCCTTAGTGGTGATATCATACGTCTGACCATCAAGTTCACCGTCAATACCAGTCACCATCAATGACGGGAGTTTTTCCCCATGTTGCGGTCCAGAGAATATCTTGTTTTCTTCAGACTGCTTAAACAGCATCGGGTCTTTCACTGTGATGCGTGATTCATCTTTGTACTGTTTCCCGTCCATTTTTCCAACCTTCGCTTTCTCCATCCCTTGCTTTTTCTCAGTCTTATCAATCCCTTTTTCTGATTTCTGAGGTGTCTGAGCGAAGAGTGAAACTTGGAAAGTTTTCAGCGGGATCAACTGTGCCATCGCTAATATGGGTAGACAGGTCAGGAGCACGGTTGCCGCTATCAACTGTAAGCGCGGCTTCAATTGCACGTCTAACCGTCGATTGCTTTTCAGGATGGAATCAATTCGAGATTCCAACTGCGATGGCTGATTAAGTGACAATGTGAGTGGAACAGTCCGATTTTCGCGGCGTACCAGATCCAATAAACACTGTGCGTAGGTTTTTCTGGCACCTGTCAATTGGATAACCCAGTCGTCACAGATGCGTTCTCGCACGCGAACGAGTTCGCGATTGAGAAAATGGTAAACCGGATGAAAAAAGAAGGCGACACCGACCAAGTGCGAAAAGAGGTTCGTCAACCAATCATGTCGTTGCACATGTGCTAATTCGTGGGCAGCTACCAATTCAAACTGTTCTAAATTCAACGCTCGCGGAATCAGGATGTGCGGTGATAACCATCCAAATGAGATCGGCGATACGACCCGATCCGAGAAGCAGACGGTGACGGGACGATTTATGTTCAGTTGTTGCCCCAAACGTTGGCAGATTGATTGATATGAGTCATCAGCCACTACAGCACTGCGTCGGAGTTGATGGATCCGGTATAAGCCAAACATAAAGCGGACCAACATAGCGAGGGCACCGATTGCCCAGACACACAGCAGTTGATCCGTCTTTACCCAATCGAGGAAGGAGTTCCTACCTACAAGGTGTTGATTTCCGGTTTGTGCGTCGCTGCTGGCGGACGAAAGCTCCGATAAGTTCGTATCCGGTACAGCTAAACCGCTTATGTTCACTGGCTCTGCCTGTGCTAATTCTGGAGTCGCTCCACCTATAGAGAGTGCCGGTACAAACTGATTTAAACCAAACAGGATCGGTAGACTGAGTAAAGATAACAACCATAACAGATGAATAGTGGTGTTGGAACGGCGACTTTTGCGAAACAGGGAGTTTGTTGCAAACCAGATCAAGCCACTCAGAAGCATCCACTGCCATGAGCAGTTGAGCAATGAAAGGAGGATTTGCTTAGTCATCGGTTTTTTCCTCTTCAGGTTGATAGCTGTTAATCAACGCTTGTAAGCGGTTGTGTTCATCTACACTGGTTTGCCGGACTTCGAGGAGTGTGTTTACCAGTTTTTCGGCTGAGTTGTCAAAGAGACGCTCCAGCAAATCGTTGAGCATCGTATGCGTTATTTCTGTCTCTTTGATCAAAGGCTGGTAAACGAACGTCCTACCATCTACTTGATGCGACAAAAAACCTTTCTTTTCAAGGCTTTTCATAGTAGTAGCGACGGTGGTATAGGCGAGTTTTCGATCAATGTTGTCAAGGACATCATTGACCGTAGCACGCGTCAACTTCCATACCACTTTCATTACTTCAAGTTCTAAAGGATGTAATCTCTGCGGTTTCATCTATTTTGTTCCTTAATAAAAGGTGAGTTAAAGGTGAATTTGATTTACAAGCCAAAACGTTAATGCTAATGTTGCGAATTACGACCAATAAATACTAAATATAAATACGTAGTAATAGTATTATATGCCCTAAAAATGCGTTTGTCAAGTTAATTTACAAAAAAAGCATAATTTCACGGAGATTCGCGAAATTATGCTTAATTTATTATAATTTTTGTGTTTTTTCAGAATTTCCCAAAGACACGCACAAAAATTTCCATGTAGTTCTGATCATTCACATCTCCGATTGCGCGTTGATCTATGTAACGGGCACCGATATGCAGAAACATCCGCTTCTCATAAGCGACAAAACTCTTTTCCATTTCAGCCAGCAATGCCTGACGGACAAAATCGTTGTCGTTCTTAAGCATATCGTTGAACAGGAGGATTTGACCACCGCCAGTGAGCTTGATGGTTTTCGTGAACTGATAGACGACCTTAAGGATAAGTGCTGAAGCCATATCCCTGACATTCGCACGTTCAATCTGACGCAATCGGAGCCGTCGGAAGACATCTCTACCGTCGATTTCCGCGTTTAGGGTGAGGTATTCAAGCCGGTCATCCGCCATTCGGAAGCCGTTACGGATGGTGGACTTAAACATCGGACTGATTTCCAGTGATTTAGAAGGACGCAGACGGTACATGGTTTTGAAGATACCGACTTCATAATGTTGATTGTCTTTCTCAAAATCGTAGTCGTATTGTATTTTGGCGCGAGCCGTCGTGACCATCCGCTCAATTCCCAAGTATTCATAGGTGATTTTAGCAGTATTAATCAGGTCGTTCTGCATCAGCAGCGGGTCCTTACGCCGTTTTTCGACTTCGGTACCGCCATCAATACCGAAAAATTGCACCGCCCCATCTCTCTCCATTTTTCTGACTTCTGGCTGTGCCCGATACAGCTGCTCCTCCGTTCTGCTTAAGAATCCAGCAAAATACCACGTCTCGTCAGGAATCCGATCTTTTACCAACTTTAGTTCGTTCTCAAAAACGAGGGAAGAAGCCTTTGCAAGTTCTTTCCGGTAAACGAGATTCGCGAACGCTTTCGTTGAGGAGGGTGTATTTCTGAGTTTGAGATTCTCTTCAATTTGTAACCCCAGATCTAAGTCAACGACACTCACCTGACGACTTATCTTACGGTTCATGAAAAGCCGTATGCCTTGCAGTCCAACATCGAACTCGTAATTCGGATCCTGATCGTTCTCTTCCTCGTCTCGGATACCGTTGTTGTTCAGATCACTTTCGTCCAAGAAATCCTCATCAACATCGAAAAGCAGAATATCATCCTCATAATCGAAGATGCCGTTGTTATTTTTATCAAGGTCTCCAGGAATAATCAAAGAGGGAGGATCGAGCGGGGTGTTATCAGAGTAGCGGTCCTGATCATCGTTATCACCGACGGAGCGGGAGGCATCAAACCTCGGACCGACACGATACACTTCCGCCTGAAAAATCGTATCACCAGCAGTTTGGAAGGCTTTGAGAACTGTTGTCGTCGCATCGAAACGTGAACCCAAGTTCTTTTGCAGCGCGCTTTTTGGCGTGACAGCCACCTCGGCTTTTATACCGTAGTTGGTGAAATTGGTTTCCAGATCCACCGCCCATACGGGTACCTTGCGGAAGTACCAAGAGAGTCCTAACTGCGACTTACCGAACTTTGTGACCTCGCGCAAACCGATCCCGGAGCCTTCCATACTTCCCTCTTGCCCGTTCAGTCGGTTAAGCAGACCCGGGACCATTAGGATTGTCCAATCCGTCCGGTTGGAACGGACCTCCCAACGGACACCACTCAGATCTATCTGATCGAAGGTGAATTGCGTGAAGGTCGTCGGTACCTCTCCGAGGCTCAGGATATTTTTCACACTGCCTGCGGTCTCCTCAATCACCATGACGCTGTGGAAACCACGTCGAAAGAGGCGATCGAAATCGAACTCGTCTTGCCTGACTCGTTCTTCTTCTGTCTCCGCGAGGAAATTTCGCCTGTTCGTGAAATCGTATTCAACACGTCCAGATAGGAACAATTTGCCAAATAGACTGTAAACATCCTCCGCCTCGGCATAGAACATCAGAGAACAGTTTAACAGTAAGAGGAAAAAGCCACGGATCAGGCACTTTCGGATACCTGTTTTTATCTTCATATCTTATTAGTTTTCAGTTTGCCTCGCAGTGAGAGTTACAAAAGGCGTTTCTTAACTGAAAGCCGACTGCTGACAGCTGATAACTATCTCAAAATATCCTCGGGTCCGTAAGACTCTGTGAAGGTTGTCCAGATGCCTGTGTGTTTATCGAAACGACTCAACCCACGATAGGTACCGAACCAGACATAGGGGCTATCCACCGCCATGGAGAGAATACCATTATGCGCCAAACCGTCCTCTCGCTTGTAAGTCGTCCAAGTATTCGTCAACTGATCAAACCGACTGACACCGGCATTGTAGGTGCCGATCCATAGCTCTGTGCCATCAACGCCGATAGTGGTAACTTTGTTGCTGGCGAGCCCATCTTCCGTCGTATAGGCAGCCCAAACTTCTGTTTTTTCATTATAAAGCGTCACA
The DNA here is from genome assembly GCA_026713385.1 of Candidatus Poribacteria bacterium. Classification (GTDB taxonomy): domain Bacteria; phylum Poribacteria; class WGA-4E; order WGA-4E; family WGA-3G; genus WGA-3G. Next base: position 10,475 of record JAPOOP010000231.1, read on the forward strand.
CCGCGGTCACTGCCAAACCAAACATTGTCGCCATCAATCGCGATACAACTCACTTCATCGCTGGCGAGTCCATCTTCTACTGTAATCGTCTTCCAGATATCCCGACTGATGTCGTATTGGCTGACCCCGCGGCGTGTCCCGACCCAGACGTATTTCTTGCTCGCCGTGATACACCAAATCTGATCGGTAACCAACGATTCGGCAAACTCTTTGGACACGGCAGACGGTTGAATTTCAGTACCCGATGTGTAGGTAATCCATGCGTTGAGATCATCCGCTGTGCGGGGATACTTCCCAATCCCGGAATTCGTCCCAACCCAGATACTATCGCCATCGCTGCTGACAGAAGTCACATTATTGGCAGGCAACCCATGCTCAGTTTTGTACTGATCCCACCGCAGTGCGATTTTATCAAAGCGGTTCGCACCATCCCGTGTACCGACCCAAACATATTGCTCATCGACGACAATAGAACTCACAACGTCATCGGAGAGACAGTCTCTCTTTTTCCGTCGATGCTCGTGCCAATGACCATCGTGGGTCTCTATATTTTCGGAGCCACCCTCCTGCTGATAATTCTTCCAAGTTCCTAAAGCCTTGTCATAGCGGGACATACCTTTATCAGTACCGACCCAGACGAAACGCTCATCTGTAGCCACTGTCCGAATAGTGCGTCCAACAAGGGTTGGAAGTGCCGTCAAAGGGGTCCAGGATTCCTTCCGTTTATCATAACGGGAAAGCCCTCGCAAGGTTCCTACCCATACATAATCCTCATCAACGGCGAGCCCATACTCACCCACATGGTTATGGAGCAGCCCTTTGATATCTCTAAACGCTGCCCAGGTGCCAGAGGCGAAATGAAATCGTCGAAGCCCATTATTCGGTGCGGCTAACCAGAGATAATCCTCGTCTGCCGCCAGTTCGAGCGTTCCGCGTCCCGATCGGATTGTGGTCCACTCCTTGTTCCGTCTGTCATATCGGGTAACACCTGCATCTTCCCACGGTCTGTAGAGTATCCAAACATCGTTCTCCGTTGCGATAATGCGTCTAATAGTTCTCGCCGCAAGCACGTCATTCGTTGAAAACGTCGTCCATTCTTTTGTTTTCTTATCGTATCGTGATAATGGACGGTTGCTGCCTCTGTCCCATTCCGAACGCGCAACCCAGACGAAATCGTCATCTACAGTAATCCATTCCCCGCCTCTACCTGCCAGTCCATCTCTGGGACCAAAATTCTTCCATTCACGAGTAATCTCATTGTAACGAGTCAGTCCACGCCCAGATGCAAACCAGACATTCGGCCCATCAACCCCAAGTGCCTTTATACGCTCAATCTCGCGATTATCTTCTTCTTCAACCACTTCCCATGTCCCAGCCGCTTTACTATAATGGTTTAATTCCAAACCTATCATCGGAATGACCCAAACACTCTGCTCACTCACAGCAATTTTATTCACATCGTTTGTAGAGAGTCCATCTTCCATGGTAAAATGCTGCCACGTGTCCGTCATTTTATCGTAACGGAGAATACCATAATCCGTCGTGAACCAGACTGCGTCGGTATCAACATACGTCCAACGGACGAGCGTCATAGATCTTTTCTGAGTAGATTGCAGAATATCTAAGCGCGTGAAACGCCGCCACGTCGCGGTTGAGCGGTGGAACCGCACAAGCGCACCGTTCGGCGAATCCCCCCAACTATTGAACCAGATGTAATCCCCATCAAATTTTATATTTGAAACCATTGTTTCAAGGAACGGTTCCCGTACCGGACGGGATTGATGTAGTACCTCTCTCCCACTTTGTGAATCATATTCAACGAGTCCCGTATCTGTCGCCAACCAAAGTGTTCCATCTGTCTCACACAGGATGTCGCGAACGTTATACGGCACATTTGAGAGAGAATTCCATGATTTGGAAGCAATCGTGTAGCTTCCAAGCCCTTGGGGGGTACCGATCCAGAGTATACCATCGCGAAAGGCAAGTGCGGTGACATTGGACGACGGCAATTGGTCATTAAAGGACAACGGGATCCAACGCTGGCGGACCTCGTCATATCTTGCCAGTCCTTGACGTGTCCCTGCCCAAAGCGTTTGTTCTTCATTTTCACCTATGGAAAGCAGCGCATTAACGTAGGGATTCGGAAGACCATCGGCAACACGGTGCATCTGCTTATCGGCGATCGAATACTGCCAAACACCTTCTGCCCCACCAAACCAGACCCTTTCATCACGAGCAAGAACGGAGGATATGAGCGGATTTTTAGGTGGGTCTGGTAGGACAAGTTGCATCCATTCTTGGGAAGTCGCATCATACATCGCAGGACCGGAACTCGTACCGAGCCAGATGTAGTCGTTCGGGGACGCAGCATCCATATCAACAGATGTTACAAAAGCTTCGCCTTTTGTCTGCTCCCGAGGTGGGGTATGAAATGTCCAATCACCGCCCAGATACGTTCGTGTGCCAAGCCCTCGATCGCTTCCAATCCAAATGGCTGTTGGCTGTTGGCTTTCGGAAGAATGACTCTCGGAAACCATCGACTGTCCGGTACCATCGGTTTCTGATGAAGTGGAATTTTCTTGCTGACTGCTGATTGCTGACTGCTGATTGCTGTTTTGCTGACTGCTGACTGCTGACTGCTGACTGCTGTTTTGCTGATTGCTAATAAGTATTGACGTGATGTAGGAGGTCGGCAGCCCATCTTTCCTGGAGATGATTTCCCAACTGTTCGTTTGAGGAGAGTAAATCGAAATCCCTGCAACCGTTGCCGTCCAAATGTTCCCGTCAGCATCACGCGTTATATAGCGGACATCGTTATCGGCGAGGAACTCGGCTTGCTTGTAAATCGTCCACTCGCCGCTCACTTTATCAAATCGACTCACACCATCTTCTTTGCTACCAAACCAAACATCGTTGCCTTGGGTCGTAATCCAACTCACATGATCACTGGAGAGTCCGTCTGCCTTAGTGTAATGCACCCATGTATTGACAGGCTTAATGAATCGATGGACACCCGCATTAGCAGTCCCAAACCAAACTTGGAATCCATCTGCGCGAATGGATGTGATCATATTGCTTTTCAGCAGATCCGTTTTCGTATATGTTTTGATGAATGTCTGGTCAATTTGGTTGTACTGACTGACACCCTCATCTTCGGTACCAAACCAAACGCTGTCATCGTCCACGGCGATCGTAGCGATTTCGCTGTCTATTAAGCCATCTGACTTCGTATAGTTATTCCAAGAATCAGTATCTCGATGGTAGCGACTCACGCCACCTCTGCTGAACCTCGGATCCTCGTCCCATCCATGCGGATCCGGGTTTACCTCTCTATCGGTGCCGACCCAGACATACTCTGGCTCAACCGCGATTGTTGTAATTACCTTGCTGACTAAGCCGTCTTTCCGGGTACGCACCGCCCAACTGTCAATCGTTTTGTCGTAACGGTTCAACCCTTCGGATGTTCCAAACCAGACATAGTTCCCGTCCACCGCAATTGAGGAGACTTGGTCACTCGCTAAACCATCAATGGTTCGGAAGGTCGCAAAGGTGTTTGTTTGCATATCGTAGCGGCTTACACCTTCATCCGTGGCGAACCAGACCCATTGTCCATCAACAGCAACGGCATTCACCATATCGTTCGACAACCCATCTTCCATCGTATAGTGAAGCCACTTATCCTGTTGGCGGTCCCAGCGAGAAATTCCGCGCGCCGTCGCAATCCATACATTGTCTGAATCTGTCGCAATACAATTGACCTCATTGCTGACGAGCGTTCGTTCCACGGGCCATGTCTTTGCAGACACCTCATCTGTTTTGGAACCATCATAAGGAAGACCAGATTGCGGATCACTGGTTATCAGGGGTCCACATCCGACAATCATAAAGAACGACAGCAGCAACGAGGCATATGCTATCGAAGTAGTGCACAACGGTTGACATTTGTGTCCGGTAATCCAAGGCTTACTTCTATCTGCTTGCTTCATCATTTCCACCGTCTCCCTTTCACTGAAGCGTGAATTTCACAATTTCGGGGATGTTTTCGACAGGTTGTTTTTATGGTAGAGTTTAGTATTAATTAGATACTCTAAAGAGGCGAGGTGTTTTTGATAGGGGTGTTTTGCTGAGGCATTTCTGCGGATTTCCCCAAAAACCTCGCCAGCGGACATGGAAATTGAGATGTCTATTTCTTTATTGATTATACCATATTATGCCATTAAAGCACTGCATAAGCAAGAAAAGCGCGATTACGGTCGCGCACATTCATTTTCAAAATCATGATTCGGAGATCGGTTTACGCTCGTCACTGATCTCTCATAAAACACTACATAGGTATCTATAACTATGTGACGCATATTATCAGTGCATCCCTTAAAAAAAGTTCACAAATGTGATGTCGTCTCTAAACAATTTTGGGGTGTATCCCCATTAAAAAGTGTTTGACAAAAATCCCTTGATGTCCTACAGTGAACTCCAAGAGACATACCGAGAAATTTGAATTGACGATAGAGATGGAGGTATTCATAATGCCATTTGGAGACAACGACTGGCTCGCTTTAACCGAAGAATCGACCTTGGAACCGGAACTGCCGATCTGTGACCCGCACCACCATTTTTGGGATTTCCGAACTGAGCGTATCCCTTATCAACGGTATCTACTCCACGAATTGATCGCCGACATCGACAGTGGACACAATGTGCGTTCTACTGTGTTTGTTGAGGCGAGGGCGATGTACCGAGCCGATGGACCAGCGGAAATGCGACCGGTCGGCGAAGTCGAGTTCGTGCAAGGACTCGCAGCTGCAAGTGCGAGTGGTTTATATGGCGAGAGTCGTGCCGCCGCGGCGATCGTCGGGCACGCGAACCTGAACTTGGGTGAACGCGTCGAACCGGTATTAGAAGCCTTACAAGCGGCAAGTCCGAATCGGTTTCGAGGTATCCGTCATTCTGTCACTTGGGATCCCCATCCGGAGATAGATGGGACTTCTACATACAGAACAGAGGGACAGTTGGCACGTGACGACTTCCGTGCGGGAGCGCGAGTGCTGGCAGGCATGGGTATGTCTTTCGAGGGGTGGATGTATTTCCCGCAACTCCCTGAACTCGCTGATTTCGCGAGAGCAGTACCGGATTTGACAATTATCTCGAATCATATCGGCGGTTTACTGCGGGTCGGTCCCTATGGTGGTAGAGATGATGAAGTATTAGCAACTTGGCGGGATGGTATCGCCGCGATAGCGGATTGTCCGAACGTTCACATGAAACTCGGTGGCATTGGAATGCCGCGCACCGGTTTCGATTGGCATGAACGGGAAGAACCGATCGGTTCTGAGGAGTTAGCCGAGTCTATGGCACCCTTCATGAATTACTGTATCGAGCAGTTCGGTCCAGAACGGTGTATGTTTGAAAGCAACTTCCCGGTTGATAAGGTCTCGTTCTCCTACAACGTGATGTATAATGCGTTCAAACGGTTATCATCTGGGTATTCGGACGATGAACGCGCCGACCTATTCCACGACACCGCCGCTCGTGTATACCGGATAGATGTCTAATTTTCTCCCGAACTCTTTGGTGACTTCTTTCAAGGAGAACAGAGCATTGCCATACTACTTTAGGAGTTAGTGGGTATTCTCACGGACGTAGAGACAAAAGTCACCAAAACGAATCCAAACAAGGACAGAGAAATGAGCAGTACCAGAGATTATTTCTGGTTCCGACTCTTTAAGACGCGAGGTATAGGCCCCAAACTTCTGGTGTCTGTTGCTAAAATATTGGAAGCAGAAAACCTAAACCCAGAAATGCTGCCACTCAACCAGAGCGGCCTCTCGGTCCAATTTCCCAAATTAGCGGAAATCCTTAAAGGAAAAATGTGGGAAGAAGATAGAGAAAAGATATCCGCAGAATACGAACAACTCAAAAGACAAAACATTGATATTATCTATCCGGGGCACTCTGATTTCCCGCCACAGCTCCTTGACATTTCACCAATCCTGTTTGTCAGAGGGCAGAAAAAACGCCTCAGGTCAGATAGCATCGCGATTGTTGGGGCGCGGAATGTATCGGATAAAGGGGTTCGTATTACGAGAAATCTGGCGACTGACCTTGTAGGGAAGGGAATAAATATCGTCTCTGGATATGCCGAAGGTGTTGACGCAGAAGCACACCTCAGTGCGTTAGAAGCGGACGGAACAACAACAGTCGTTCTATCTGATGGCATCAAGCAACTGCGTCAAAAAAGTGCCTTTAAGAAATTCAATTGGGATCGAGATGTGCTTGCGGTTTCACAATATGACCCAGATACCACGCGGAGCGCGTGGAATTCGATAGAGCGAAATCAACTTCTGTGTGCCCTCTCTAAGGCGGTTGTCGTTATTGAATCAGGACCTGAGCGGGACACTCAAGGCAAAATGAGCGGGACCTTTATTACTGCAAAAGCAGCACTCGATCTGAATCTACCACTTTTTGTTGTTAACCCAAACTGCCTTGATAACCCACCAAAAGGTAATGAGACACTAATTGCGTTGGGCGGTTATAGCCTCGATCCGGTTAATGGGGCAGAGGTGATTACAAAACATCTTCATTCACCTTGAATCAACCTGAACTTGTGCGCTGCCTCTTCTACACCGACGAATCGGCTATAAATCGCAACACGGCTCAGCTTACCTTCCCAGTTTCGACCACCACTTGCTTCATCACCGAAAAGCAGCGGATAGAGTTCCCAATTGCTGAAATCCCCTTGGATTCCGTTGCTAACATGGACAAGTTCACCATTGATGTAACAGTAGACGTTCCGGTCAAAGTAACTGACGATGACGTGCGTCGGTTTCCCCGCTTCAATCTGACCGAAAGAGAATTCGCTGCCCATGCCATTCGTCCCGGTACGCGGCGTGCGGATCCTCACAGCAAAACGGTTTCCATTCTGCCCCAAGGTGAAGTTGCGATGGGTAGAGTCGTTCGAAAACGAAATAATCCGTGCCGGACCGTCCTGATCCAGGTTGTCCGTCGTAACGAGACACTCAAGCGTCAATTGGTTGCTTGCTTGACATGCTTCCAGAAGTGTGTCATTCACGTTTTGGGTGAAGAATGAACCACCGGTCAGATCCATCTGTCCGTCCGCACCGATTTTCGCATTGCCGCGAGGCTCAATCTCTCCACTGCCTTCAAGCGCGCTGTGCCAGAGA
>JAPOOP010000230.1 GCA_026713385.1 Candidatus Poribacteria bacterium
CAAAAAGGAAATCAATTTTATCAATGCCGATCTCTTCAGTATATCGCTTGGCAAGCGCGCTCGCATCAAAGTAGAAATGGTACAAGATTATTTCTCCCGTTCAGCGATAATTGCGCGGCTAAACTCGTTGTCCTCAGCACGAATACCGTGTTGTCTCATACTCTCGCGAAGATCCTCAATAGAACCGGGGTCGAAATCGGGTGGAATTCCCATCTTTTCAAATATTCTGTCCAAGGCTTCCTTGGCACGATGGGCATCCCGCTTGTCGTTTTTTAGTGCTTCAGCTCCCCTCAGCGCAGCGGCAACTTCGCGGTCTTTCGGAATATCTGGCACCACTTCCTCAACGATCCAAGAAAGTTGCTGATTTACCTCGGTCATCATCTTCTCTAACCGATCTAAACGTTGGGCGATGGTTTCGAGTGTGTCTTTTTCCATTGTAAAACCCTCCTTTATCTTTTCCGAAATGGCACAAACTAACAGTTTATGCTACGATAAATCTACTTTTCTAATATTCGTTTTTATCTTTACACTGAACTCATGTTATTAGAATACCACACAAATCAGTGAATGTCACGTCAACATACCGCGAAGTCAAAGATTGTAAATGTCATCCCTACGGGGTTCACTGTTAGGGTTCATAACGTTCTACAGTTTTCTACAGAGATGCCACCCCTACGGGGTTGAAAAGGAAAGTCGGGAATCGGAGTTCCCTCCTACAAGAGAACTGAATCCCTCTGCCCTCACTCCTCCAAAACAATCCGAATCTCTGCATCGATACCGTGCTCACCAAAATCCATTTCAGTAGAAATCGGACCGAGGGACTCCAGTGGAAAGAGGTTCTCCGTGATATGCTGCGTCACTGTTGCATCCAATTTCTGTTCCGACAGAGAAGCGAGTACCGTTATGATCGGAAGGAAACGTTTCAATTCCGGCACAAATAGATTCGGTTGAATGAACGCCTGAACACCACCCGTATTCGTGGAGAACGCTATATCCTCCAAGACAGGCGCGTTGCCTGTAGTCGTATCAATCACAGATTTCAAACCAGCCAGTGTTGTACCGAAAACGAAATAGTCGTCAACGATTGCATATCCGCCTGTAACCGCTAATAGAAAATTGAGTCGGAGCTGCACAGGTTGCAGTGTGATGCCCTTATACTCCTTCGGTTCAAGGAATTCGAGCGGCTTGCCAGCAATTGAGGGCTTTCCTGCCTTCACGATTCCCAAAACTTCGTTTAGGACATCAGGAGCCTTCGCATGCGCCAGCAAAACCAACGCAGGCACGACCGATACTTCACCCGGATCGGGCGCGACTAACAGGACGGTTAAGTCGGAGCCCAAAATCTCGGAGAGATCTATATCACCGAAGAGTGCTTGCGTCTGTTTCAGAATGGGAAGCGAAGCAACAAAAGCAGAGCGTTCAGGGAAAGCAAGGAACGGTTTCGAGTCATCCGCAGTTGGAAGATGAGAAGGGTTGGTGTCCACACTGCTTCGGAACCGATGCCGTGACATAATCACACCCTCTTCATATCGGTTGCTAAACGCCCAAGCTCCTGAATCCCCAAACCACCCCAAAATCTGTTTAACAAACACATCGGAACTCATCCCAGCCACTAAAGGTGTAAACTGCTGCAAATCTATATACCCAGTGTTTTTGTTCTGATGATAATCGTCCTGTATCTCCACCGCCATGGGGCGCTCAGCGAGAAATCCTTGCTTTTTCGGGTCAGTTTTAGTTTTAGCAAGCCCTGTATAGAGATCAAGCGTTTCAGCTAATAACAACGGATCGAGGGTTAAGATACCTATTTTTCCGATGAAGGTATAACTAAAGTTGCGTGGATACCCTATGATGGTATTAATCGTGAGTCCGTTGTAATCGGTTTGAATCCGTTCGTATTTTGGGTTGATTGCATCCGTTGCCGTAATCGCCTCAATACTCAATTTCTCTGGCGCGCCCACTGCGGAGATGAGCAGAAACGAGAGTTCTCCTTCACGCCGATACAGTGCAAGAATGGCTTCCTCCCCAAAATAGCCAGTGATCGTCTTCAGGTCAAGTTTACCGCCCATCTCAAATTCCCAGAGCTGCTTTTGATAGACGAGTTGTTTCCACCAGAGCTGCTTTTGAATCTCAGTGAGAATCGGCATTTTAGCAGTCTGTTTTCCCAATTCACTGCGATTGAAGGTTTCCACCAACCCTTTCAAGTCCTTGAGTGTCAAGTAGCAGACCGGAGATTTCGGGAGTAGCGTGATAAGATGTTGTTCCGGTTCCCAGAGCGCAGTCCGGTGATAGATAACAGATAGCAAAATGATAACCCCAATAAGAACGATTAGGCTGATGAATATGATTTTTTTCCGTTTGCTCAGCGGCATCAGTTTTCGAGACCTTCGTTACGATAGAAAAACCTCTGTCAGCGGTTTCTCAAGAATCCAGTACACTTTCCCAAACACCACAATAAAATCCTGTCAGTGGTTTCATCATTACCCTTCGATTATATCATACCCCGTTTTGGTAAACAATCTAATTGGAGAGCGATTCTACGGGTATTTATACCATTTCTAAAAGTTTATATTGCATTAACCGCACCTGAGCGCACAGACTCACAGTCTATGCTACAAGGGAAACCCAAACTAAAAGTTTATGCTACAATTTCAATCAGAAATGGTATTATGTAGATTTTAGAATCAATTAGACACTCTAAAGAGGCGAGGATACAATCCTCACCCGCGGTGGCAGAGGGGTCTGGTGTTCCTTGAAATGTTTACATATTTTGATCATTCACCATAAATGACCTTAGCCGCGCGAATAAAAAAAGTTGCCTGAAGACAAAAATTGATGTAAAATATTAGAGTTACTTTTTGAAAGAGGGTGAACACCGTTCCGACCAAAGATCTCAGAATTCGGCCATTCACTATTTTCCTTATCTGCGTGTTAGTGCCTGCCAATTGTTGGTGGGTATCCGCCTCTATTATCCGTGGCGGCGGGAGCCCAACGCAAGTTTCGCTTTTCTACAACGCCGTTATCACCATTTTAGTCCTACTGGGTATCGGACTCCTTTTGCGTCGCTTGCATCAAGCACTTGTGCTCAACCGTGCTGAACTGCTTGTCATCTACACTTGTATCTCGGTAGGGGCAGGACTTGCAGGCGTAGACCGATTCCTTGTCCTGATGCCGATTATCGGGCATGCCCACTGGTTCGCGACCCCAGAGAACGACTGGGCAAACCTGTTCCATCTGCACGTTCCACAGTGGTTGGTTGTCAGCGATAAACACGCGCTTGAGGGATATTACCACGGATTTGCGAATATCTTTGAATCGCGTTACTTGACAGCATGGCTGCCGGCTATCTTGTGGTGGACGCTTTTCTTAGTTGCTATCCACCTCGTAATGCTCTGTCTCTGTCTCATTTTTCGGAAGCAGTGGGTCGAATCAGAGCGACTCAGCTACCCCATCATCCAATTGCCCTTTGAGATGACGACACGCACCCGTAATTTCTTCCGTTCACCGTGGATGTGGCTCGGACTTTCGATCGGTGCCTCAATTGACATCATCAACGGGTTAAACTTCCTGTTTCCTGCCGTTCCGAGTCTTGGCGGAAAATTATACGACCTGCGACAGATCTTTACAGAGCGTCCGTGGAGCGGTATCGGTTGGAGCCCGCTCGGTGTGTTCCCATTCGGTGTAGGGCTATCGTTCTTTATCCCGTTGGATCTCTCCTTCTCGTGTTGGGCATTCTGGTTAATCTGGCGCGCGGAACGGTTGTTAGGCGTTATCGCTGGATGGCGGGGACTGCCGCGCTTCCCTTACGAAGCGGAGCAATCCCACGGTGCATATCTGGGACTCTGTGTTGTAGCTATCTGGATGAACCGACACTATCTGATGGGAATAGCACGCCAACTCGTGTCTCCTAAATCGGACGAACCGATTTCATATCGCCTGATCGTTCTCGGATTTCTCGGCGGATCGGCGTTTATCATCGGATTTTGTCTGAAGATGGGCATGAGTTTTTGGATAATCATCGTCTATTTCGGCATCTGGTTCGCGATTGCGATGGCGATCACACGTTTACGAGCGGAACTCGGTTCACCCGTACACGACTTGCACTTCATTGGTCCCGATGAAATGCTGCCACGTTTGTTAGGCATCCGTCGGCTGGGAACAGTAAATTTGACGGGATTCGCCTACCTCTATTCCCTGAACCGCGCCCACCGTTCACACGCCATGCCGCATCAACTTGAAGGCTTTAAACTGGCGGAGGGTGCCAATATCCCACTGCGAAAATTTGCGATCCTTATGATGTTGGCTTCCGCGCTGGGCGCGCTCGGTTCATTCTGGGCATATTTGTCCATGTATTACTCGGAAGGCGGTTTTGCAGGATTCGGACGAGAATCCTTTAATCGATTAGAGACATGGCTGACCTACACCGCACCGCCGGATGTGCCTGCGATTGGTTTCGCATCGTTCGGATTCATCCTGACGTTGCTCCTCGCCGCAATGCGGATGCGATTCATCTGGTGGAACTTACACCCTGTCGGTTATGCTATCTCTGGGAGTTGGGCGATTAACCCGATGGTAGGTTCAATCTTCGTCGGATGGCTGCTGAAATGGCTTGTGCTGAAATACGGTGGACTCCACTTGCATCGGAAAGCGGTCCCGTTTTTCCTCGGCATTGTGCTCGGTGAGTTTGTGATCGGTTCGTTCTGGAGTCTTCTGGCTGTTATACTCGACAAACCGATGTATCGTTTCCTTTTTTAGCGGCTATCGGCTATCGGCGGTCAGCAGTCAGCGATTAGCAAGCGTCGGGAATCCGGGTGTTTTGCTTGGGCGTTTCCCTCCTACAGAAGAACTATGGTAAACTTTTGAACAGGACTTACGCAAATTGAGCAAATATCGGATATTTAGACGCAAAAAGCGGTAATTTTTGTTCTTTAAACCCCCTAAATCCCCCTTATCAGGGGGACTTTAAGAGGGAATGCGTAAGTCCTAAGAATTAATTGTACACTCTGCACCGGCGCCCCTTCCCAGTAACGGGTGGGGACCCCGGTTAGAAACCTCGCCTACCCGGGGAGGGGAGAATGTCTGCTTATTTTTCTGGTTTACCATAAATGTCTCTGACCATTCGTAAAAGGCGTTGCTATTTTTTCTGTTTGTGGTATAATGTTAAAAACGCAATGCCTTGGAAGAAAACAATTGGAATTACAGCAGAAAGCGGAAATTATATCAGAAGCACTGGAAAATTTATTCGGTGTACCGACCCGTGAAGGCGCAGGAGACGTGTTAGAATGCCTTATCCTAACGATTCTATCGCAAAATACGACAGATGTTAGCCGCGATAAGGGGTATACCGTGTTGAAAGATCGATTTCCAACGTGGGAAGATGTACGACACGCCGATGCCAAAGCGATAGAGGCAGCGATAAGGATTGTTGGGCTCGGAAAACAGAAAAGCCTTACCATCAAAAACTTCCTCACTTGGCTCAAAGCCGAACGTGGTGCCCTCTCATTGGAGTTCATGCACGACATGGAAACGGAAGCGGCATTAGCGTTCCTGTGTCAACACAAAGGTATCGGTATCAAAACCGCATCCGTTACACTCTCCTTCGCGTGTGGTCGGGAGGTCTTCCCAGTTGATACACACATCCTGCGAATTTCCAAACGCCTCGGACTGATTCCACCGAATTGCAGCGCGGAGAAGGCACATCAACTCTTACCTCTGATTGTACCAGAGGATAAGGCGTATCCGTTCCATATGAACCTGATTTACTTCGGTAGAAAAATCTGTAACGCCCGAAAACCGTTATGTGAACGGTGCCCGTTGACGCAGCACTGCCTCTACTTTAGAGAGAACTTACAAGCGTAGACAGTGCCTCCCTGTATCGGAGGGAACATAATGTTTAATTGGAGAAATTTGTCGTGGAAACACCTATTTGTGGTGCTGTTGTTCCTACACATTCTCCCGCTCTGGATCTTTGCCTATTTCCCCTCTCAAGACGGTGCGAGCCACGTCTATAACGGTTTGGTGCTAAAGGAATATGCGAAACATGAAAACTATCAGATGCGGAACGCATGGGAACTAAATATAACGATCTTCCCGAACTGGCTGTCCCACATCTGTTTGTTAGCATTGCTTTACGTGTTTCCACCTGTCATCTCGGAGAAGATCTTTCTCACACTTGCGATAGGCATGGTTCCGATCGCTTTCTTCTATTTCTTTAACACAGTTCACAGCGGTGAAAAAGGGAAGTCCGTGTATGCTTGGCTCGGTTTCCCGTTTGCCCTCAATTATCTCCTCTACATGGGGTTTTACAACTTCCAGTTGAGCATCTCGTTTTTCTTCTTCAGTTTCGGGTTCTGGTGGAAGCACAAAGACGACCTGCAGGTAAGGCATCTGGTTCGGCTCTACGTATTGCTACTGCTTACGTATCTGTCACATATCGCTTCTTATGGCTTGGTCGTTTTAGGTATCTCTGTAGTAGGCGGCTGCTTGTGGGGTGCACCAGCGATAGCCGCAGTGTGGCAAACACGTAGAGAAGGGTTCACTGCGCTGCTGCAAAAATTTGTTGTCTACCTCAAGCCCGTCTTTCGTCTTTTCCTCTATATGGTGCCGATGTATTTTGTACTGGTAGGCTATTACCTACAGAGTACAAAACAACATCAACAGGGTAATCATCGTGGTATGGAATGGGTTTGGGAATATTTTTGGGGCGTTAAATCGATTGTCTACTTTAGCGACTGGCATGTTACAGCGAACTATTTTCTCCTCGCGGTGTTAGGAATAGCCGTTATCATTTCTATCGGTTACCGAATTCACCGGAAGGAATGGGTGAAACGGACGGATGCTTTTCTGTTGATTGCGATCTTGTTTACTTATATGTTCGTTAGAGCACCATGGAGCTACGGACCGGGAGGTTGGATTAACGATAGAATTCATCTCTATATTTTGCCGATGTTGGCAGCATCGCTAATTCCTGATATGGGTAAATATTTTCGTTACGCTGTCACAGCGTGCCTTGTCTTTTTTAGCTTACTCCACTTTGGCAGGACGGCGTATGACCACGCACGAATAGCACCAGAGATTGCGGAATTGGTGTCGGGAACACATCTTATCGAACCGCATACAACATACCAGATGCGAAGTGAGGATTGGCATAAATCTGATGCGTTAGGAAAGATTGAATACGTCACACCCTTTGTCCACCACATGGCACTCTATGGCGTATACGCAAAGGATGTGGCACATTTGTCCAACTACGAAGCCGAATTCAATTACTTTCCGGTAAACCGCAACGACGAGAACGCCCCAACGAATTATAAAGATCTATGGTACCATCAAGCATCCGTAGACTATGTGGTGGCGTGGTATCCGCCGGATACGGCTGAATTTCGGGCGTATACCGCCGATCACGAAATCATCCATGAGACAAAACACCTCCAGCTTTATCGGAAAAAGCGAGCAGATGGACCCATACTTGAATTGTGGAACAGGACGGAAGAAGGGAATTTGATAATTCGTTTCGACATGCAACCCAACGGCAGTGCAACCGCCTTAGACCATCACGCCATCGGACCGAATACAGCATATCAGAGCGGTAAATTCGGATGGCATACACGCTCACCTCACGAAGGCTATCGAGTCAACAGAAGGACGACAGCACTCGACAGCAGGACAACAGCACTCGCGCAGGACGGTGTTTGGGGTCAGAGAGATGCGGCATTCAAAATCGACTTACCCAATGGAACTTATCGCGTAACCAATACCTTTGCTGAAAGAGAAGATGCAATGCATACGCTCAATCTATTAGCCAACGGAACACAAGTTCTTAAGGACTTTACAATATCAGACGCTGATGACGTGCTTCAACATACTTATACCGTAGAGGTCACAGAGGGTTACCTCACCCAAGTTATTTTTACACCTAAAGACCGGGTGCGTCCTGAAGATGACTGGGGACATAAAAACCATTTTTGGATTTGGAGCGGCTGCACAGTCGAACAAATACAACCCAAATAACGCAGAATATGTGGGCAGGCACAAGACCTGCCCCTACAATCGTTTTTTTTGAAAAGGAGAATTGATTGAATGATTAAACCACATGGAGCCGAAACCTTAAACCCGCTTTACGTTTCGGATGATGCACAACGTGCTGAGCTAACCAAAGAAGCAGAACAACTTCCGTCTGTCCTGATCTCGTCGGGTGCCGCTGCATCAGCCGTTATGCTCGCGTCAGGGTACTTTACACCGCTTACGGGTTATATGAACATCGCTGAAGCGACAAGCGTCGCAACAGATATGAAACTGTCGAACGGACTCTTCTGGCCCGTCCCCGTGATGAACATCGTTTCGTCGGAACAACTCACGGATGCAGTAAAGAACGCCGACAGAATTGCCCTACGCGATCCGAACGTTGATGGCAATCCGCCACTCGCTGTTATGAAGGTTTCGGCAATCGAGACGCTCTCAACAGAACAGAAACAACTTCTTATTGAAAAGACCTTCGGAACGACCGATCCTGAGCATCCAGGTGTCCCCGCTTTCGACAACGTCGGAGACAACGTTCTCTCTGGTCCGATTGAAGTCTTGAACTATTCCTATTTTCGCGAGGATTTCCCTGATACGTTCCGCACTGCAGTTGAGATTCGCGAGGATATTGCGGCGCGTGGCTGGGATACAGTTGTCGCTTTCCAGACGCGAAACCCGATGCACCGTGCCCATGAGGAACTCTGTAAGATCGCACAAAGAGAAGTTAATGCCGACGGTGTCCTGATCCACATGCTCCTCGGTAAGTTGAAACCGGGGGATATTCCCGCAGCCGTTCGCGATGCCTCTATCCGTGCGATGGTGCAACATTATTTTCCCGAAAACACTGTCTCTATCACCGGTTATGGATTCGATATGCTCTACGCAGGACCGCGGGAAGCATTGCTCCATGCCGTTTTCCGTCAGAACTGTGGTGCGTCTCACTTCATCGTCGGACGGGATCACGCGGGTGCAGGTGATTACTACGGTGCGTTCGAGGCGCAAGAGGTCTTCGACACAATTCCTGAAGATGCCTTAGAGATCGGTATTTTCCGTGGCGACTTCACGGTCTGGTGCAAAAAGTGCAATGAGATCGTGATGATGCGCGACTGCCCGCACGGTGGCGACGATTATTTCAACGTCTCTGGCACAAGGCAGCGTGAGATTCTCGCCGCGGGCGAACCGCTCCCACCGGAAATTGCGCGCCCCGAAGTCGCGGAGATCCTGATGGCGTACTATCAGTCCGAAGCGAACTAAATAAGCACTGTGGAAGCTATTCAATATACCAAAAGCATCCCTCGTTATCTGGCGATGCGCTATCTTGGGAAACGGTGGCGAAGCCTTTACACGTCTCCATTCTCTTGCACGCGTCTCGTTGATATTCCGGAGCCACAACTGCCAACGCCTGAATGGGTCAAAGTTAAAATTCGACTCAGCGGTATCTGTGGCTCCGATTTAGCGACAATCACTGCGAAAGGGAGTCCCTACTTCTCGCCATTCACGTCAACGCCTTTTGTATTAGGACATGAAATCGTCGGTGAGGTCGCGGAGACAGGTGCTGCGGTGGAGGGTTTCCGTGTCGGCAGACGGGTCGTGATTGAACCGGCACTGTCGTGTCTTGTGCGCGGAATTTCGTCGCCGTGTCATCAATGCCGAAACCAACGTTTCGCCAACTGTGAAAACATCACAAAGGGAGACATCTCAGCGGGGGTTCAAACAGGGTATTGTCGCGATACAGGTGGCGGCTGGAGCCAGTCCGTTCTTGCACACCAATCACAACTCCATCTCGTTCCTGACGGTATTTCGGACGAAACGGCGGTGCTCCTCGAACCCTTTGCCTGCGCGCTACACGGCGTTCTGAAAATCCCGCCCAACAGAACGGCGACTCTCTGTATCATCGGCGGCGGTACGATCGGACTGCTCACCGTTGCGGCACTTCGGGTCCTTGGACATCGCAACAGAATTAGCATTTTCGCCAAATATCCGCACCAACAGCAATTGGCGCGCGAACTCGGCGCGGATGATGTATTATCACCGAACAGCGGTCGATATGCGGCGTTCTCTGAGCTAACAGGCGCAGAATTACATCAACCGGAACTTGGGCAACAGGTCTTAATCGGTGGTGTGGACGTTACCTTCGACTGTATCGGCTCCAGTGTCACAATAGACGACGCACTCCGGTTTACCCGCGCAGAAGGCGATGTCATCTTGGTCGGTATGCCGGGGATCCCGAAAAACGTTGACTGGACTTCAATCTGGTATAAGCAATTGCGCGTAACGGGTGCCTATACGTACGGACTCGAAACGCATAACGGAGAACAGGTCCATACCTTCACACTCGGTATGCGTCTCCTCCAAAAAATGAAATCCCATTTGCGTCCACTGGTCAGCACGCTCTTTCCACTGCGAGATTACAAACGTGCCATCCAGACTGCCTTGAACACAGGAAAAACAGCGACCGTGAAAACTGTATTTGATTTACGGAACTAATTTCAAGAGAGACGTATGAAGAAAGATAACACAACAATCCAAGATGAACTTCGACCGGAATACGACTTGAAGAGTTTGCAAGTAAGAAAAATGGGGCCCGAACGGAAGCACTTCGGTGAGTTTGTCGTCCAACTGGAACCTGATGTTGCTGAAGCATTTCCAGACGCTTCATCTGTGAACGAGGCACTACGGTTCCTCATGCGGCTTACTAAAGAAAGTAAGGAAGTCTGCCCTCACATTGACTCTGACACCTAAGATTAGAGTTCTGTCCATCTTGAATTTTATGGTAGGTTCGTAGTCGTGCGATTTTGCGGCGTACTCGTCCAAATGCGATGTGCATTATCGCACGTTCACAGGTCAACAACGGGCAATGAATTTCCCTACTACAAACGAAAGAAACACTCATAATTTGAAAGGGATAAAGCATTAGGGTGAATTAGAGGAAACTCAGACTTACAGACTCCGCTTGCTAAACAACCGACCAATACACGCCTCCTATGACATCTTCGGCCGCCTCTCAGAACCTTCCACACCCTCCCCATCCTGCTCACACTGGACTTACACTGCGGAGTGTGCTTATCGGTATGGGAGGGGTGGTATGTCAATGCTTCGCTACCCCGTATAACGATTTTCATGTCGGTGGCACCTACCTTGCGGGAAATCACTTACCGATCGCCGTTGTCTTCGTCATGCTGATTTTCGTCCTCAGCATTAACGTCCTCCTCAAGAAACTGAAACCCGGCACCGAATTGCAAGGCGGCGAACTCCTC
>JAPOOP010000696.1 GCA_026713385.1 Candidatus Poribacteria bacterium
CTCTTGGGAGTTGTTTTCCAACACCCAGGGCTGGATGGCAAACTCACCGTTGTCGAGAATTTGCGGCACCATGGACACCTCTATGGACTTGCTGGCAAATCCCTGCGCTACCGAATTTCGGAACTTCTTGAACGTTTTGGAGTCGCCGATAGAGCAAAAGAAAGTGTTGAACGCTTATCCGGTGGTTTACAAAGACGGGTTGAAATCGCGAAAGCCATGCTCCATTCCCCCCGTGTTCTGCTTCTTGACGAACCGACGAGTGGGTTGGATGTCACGGCACGCCGGCAACTCAATGGCTATCTTGGGGCACTCGCGGATACGGAGAATATTCTCGTTCTGCTCACAACGCACCTACTGGATGATGCCGAGGCGTGCAACAGAGTAGGTATTCTGGATGTGGGCAAATTGGTTGCCATTGGAGAACCTGATGAACTCAAGGCACAAGTCAGTGGCGATGTTATCCTCATAGAGTGCATAGACAAGGAAGTCCTCCGCACCGAAATTGCGAAGAAATTCGGCGTTTCGTCGGTGTTGGCTGGTAATCTGCTTCGTGTTGAGTGTGAACGCGGACATGAGTTTGTCCGGGACATAGTTGCCACGTTTCCAGATGAGATTCAATCGGTTCGATTTGGGAAGCCAACATTGGAGGATGTGTTCATAAAGTTGACGGGAAATCCGTTTGTGTAAAGGAAGGATACGGAAAATTAAAAGAATCCAAAACTGTAAGCCCGTAACATTGTCCCGCAGGCTTCCTCTATAGGAGACCTGCACTGGGAGGCGGATCTACGGAGAGGTAGGTGTACACTTAACCCACCTCAACGACCGCAAGGAACATTAAAAATCTGCTACCGATTGCAACGATATGGTGGCGCGAAATCATTAGATTTTATCGCCAACGGAGTCGCCTCTTCAGTGCTATTGCGCAACCTTTGGTATTTTGGATCCTCATTGGAAGCGGTTTGAGTGCTTCTTTTCAACCTTCTGGTACAGCAGATGGACTCAGTTATATTGAGTACTTTTATCCCGGCATCGTTGTTTTAGTCTTGCTTTTTACGTCCATTTTCGCTACAATCTCTGTCGTGAACGATCGGCGCGAAGGCTTCTTGCAGGGTATACTTGTCGCTCCTGTGCCAAGGTGGCGTATTGTGTTTGCCCAAGCATTAGGCGGAACGACATTATCCCTCTTACAAGGGGTGCTGTTGCTAATACTTGCACCCATGACTGGTATCCGGTTCGGTGCAGCATCGCTTTTTACCACGCTCGGTGTGATGGCACTTCTGGCGTTTGGCTTGACAAACCTTGGACTGCTTATCGCGTGGCGGATGGATTCAACACAAGGGTTTCATGCGATTATGAATCTCTTGCTGATTCCGATATGGCTGCTCTCTGGAGCGTTTTTTCCAAGTACGGGTGTGCCCGGTTGGTTGGAATGGACAATGAAATTCAATCCGTTAACGTATGGGCTCGCCGTTTTTCGGCAGAGTCTCTATCTTGACACCACCGTGAAAGCAATTGGAGAGGGACCGACTTGGGCATTTTCTATGCTGATTACCGGTCTGTTTTGTGCTTTGACGTTCGTCGGCGCAATGCTTACAGCGTCTGCACAAACGAATTAGACTTGTTAGAAACAAAAATTTTACGCGTTTTCGCTTTTCAATAAGCGAGACGCACTGTTAAGGAGGACCTATGCTGCAATGGCTCCCAGAGAACGTATCAACGTTCGGGCAAGGCGTTGATAACCTCTTTTACGCTATCTATTATCTTACCCTCGTTGTGTTCATCCTTGTGATGGGAACCCTTATCGTTTTCCTGATTAAGTATCGTCATCAGGAGGGGAAGAAGGCAGACTATATTGAAGGTAGCACAACGCTTGAAATCGTCTGGACAGCCGCTACAACGGTAATTGTCTTTGGGCTCGCGATGCTCAGTTACCCACAGTGGAATAATATTAAGTCGCCCACGCAATTTCCTGAGAATCCAGATGTTGTTGTCCAGGTCAGTGGAAAACAGTTTAACTGGGATATGACCTATCCCGGTCCCGATAACGAGTTCGGAACGGATGATGACTTGGAATTAGAAAACGAATTGCATGTGCCGGTCAACGCGGTCGTGCATATCCGATTAACCTCCGTGGATGTTATCCACAGTTTTTTTGTGCCACAATTGCGACTGAAACAGGATAGCTTGCCCAACCGATTTATCAACGTCTGGTTTGAGGCAACAAAGGCAGGTCGTTATGAAATTCCGTGTGCTGAATTGTGTGGATTTGGACACTCCGGAATGCTCGGCTACCTCAATGTGCATACACAAGAAAACTACGATGCCTGGGTGCAAGAAAGATGGCCTCAGTAGGCTGAAGGAGGATAATAACGATGCACGATAACGAACATACGTCACATCATCACGAAGAAAGTTTTATTAGCAAATACATCTTTTCGCTCGACCACAAGATGATCGGTAAGCAGTTCCTCATCTATGGGCTGATTATGTTTTTCGTCGGTGGTGGGCTCGCGCTTCTCTTTAGATGGCAACTCGCCTATCCCGAAAGACCTTTGCCGATTATCGGTGCCTCACAACAGTACCTTGATGAAGGTGAAGTTGTCACAGGTGCTGACAGGATGTGGGAGAACATTTATGACTCCGAGGAAGAGGAATGGCTTGAGGTAAACATGCCCAATGGGGTTGTTGAACCGGCATTTTATAACATGTTGTTTACGATGCATGCCACTATTATGGTGTTCTTCGTTGTGGTTCCGATCTTGGTGGGTGCTTTCGGAAATTTCCTGATCCCGTTGATGATTGGTACACGCGATATGGCGTTTCCTATCCTCAACATGCTCTCATTTTGGCTCGCGGTTCTCGCTGCAATTATCATGGCGATCGGGTTCTTTGTACCCGGCGGACACGCTGCAGCAGGATGGACGGGCTACGCACCGCTCTCCGCCGATCCGCAGTGGACAGGGGTTGACTGGGGACAAAACCTCTGGGCGATTAGTTTGCTCATTCAAGGATTTTCCTCACTGGTCGGATCTATTAACTACATCACGACGATTATCAATATGCGCGCACCTGGGATGACGTTCTTCCGACTTCCATTGGTCATCTGGTCTCTTTTCATCGTCGCGATCTTGTTGCTACTCGCCTTCCCCGTGCTGTCGTCTGCACTCGCACTTCTCATCTTTGATAGGCTCGCGGGAACGACGTTCTTCTCTGCAACAGCTGAAGGCGGCGGCGACCCGCTCTTGTGGCAGCACCTCTTCTGGTTCTTCGGACATCCTGAGGTCTATATCCTCATCTTGCCCGGTATGGGTATCGCCTCTGAGTTGATTGCTGTCTTTTCACGGAAACCGATCTTTGGATACCGTTCTATGGTTTACGCAATGATCGCCATCGCGTTTTTGGGTTGGATTGTCTGGGGACACCACATGTTTCAAAGCGGAATGCAGCCCGGACTCGGCTCTGTGTTCATGACAACAACTATGCTCATTGCGGTGCCATCAGCCATCAAGACATTTAACTGGCTCGGCACAATGTTCCGAGGGTCAATCAAATTTACGACACCTATGCTCCATAGTATCGCTTTCGTCTCAATGTTTGTGATTGGTGGGTTGAGCGGTATCTACATGGCAAATACGCCGGTAGACATCTTCATCCACGATACCTACTACATTGTCGCACATATTCACTATGTGGTGTTCGGCGGAAGTCTGTTCGCTATTTTCGGTGGCATAGTCTTCTGGTTCCCGAAGATGTATGGACGCTATATGAACGATGTGCTCTCCAAAATTCATTTTTGGCTGACGTTCATCGCGTTCAACTGTACTTTCTTCCCGATGCATATTCTCGGCGTAGGTGGACACATGCGACGTATCTCGAACCCGATGCAGTATGAATTTCTGCAAGGGTTTGAGGGCATGAACATTTTTATCACGATGAGTGCGTTTACCCTTGGGTTTGCACAGTTGATACTGGTCTTTAACTTCTTCTGGAGCATTTACCGTGGGAAAGTTGCCGAACAGAATCCGTGGCAGGTGAACACCCTGGAGTGGGAGGCACCTACGCCGGTACCGCATGGCAATTTCGTTCAAATTCCGACTGTCTACCGCGGTCCGTACGAATATAGTGTTCCCGGCGAAGAGGCTGATTGGATCCCGCAGGCACA
>JAPOOP010000405.1 GCA_026713385.1 Candidatus Poribacteria bacterium
CTTTTATAGCCAGAGGCTGTGTTCAAATTCCAAATGAGTTCTCGCCTAAAATTCTCCACACCAAAAATCGCATCCATAATACCTTTGAGATAATGACTTGCAGTCGGATCGCAGTGCAAATAGATACTTCCATTTTGGGTGAGTACTCGGTGCATCTCAGCAAGTCGAGGTCCCATGAACGCGAGATACGCCCGCATTTCACCCCGACTCCCAGACACAACATTTTGCAAGACGAGGTCGTACCCCTTGAGGCAATTATTGAGTGCACTGTAAGTTTCGTTGGTGTAGGCGCGATGCTCGATATCGGCGCGGGCATCTTGTGCTGCGGTATCCCAGGTCCATGTATCCGTAAAAGCCTTCTTCTGCGCGAGGGAATCATCAATGAAAGCATTGTAGTCACGCCCACTATTGAAAGGCGGATCGGTACAAATGAGATTTACTTGTTCGTCTTCCATCTCGCGTAGGATTTCAAGGTTATCGCCGAAATAGAGTTTGTTCATTCTAAGACACTCCTACGGTGCGGGAATTAATTTCATAAAGC
This sequence comes from Candidatus Poribacteria bacterium, assembly GCA_026713385.1. Classification (GTDB taxonomy): domain Bacteria; phylum Poribacteria; class WGA-4E; order WGA-4E; family WGA-3G; genus WGA-3G. Next base: position 542 of record JAPOOP010000405.1, read on the forward strand.
ATATCATTAATTTCAGTTATAAGTCGTTCATTACCAGCATTCACAGCCATTGGCAATACTGTTTCGAGATCCGATTTTGCCTCGGTGAAACGATGGAGGCGAAACTTCGACTCTGCCCTATGATAGTATGCTTGTGCATAATTAGATTCCAGATGAATTGCTTCGTCAAAGTCAGGAATGGCGAGCTCATACTGCTGAAGGTTGTTCTTCATAAGTCCTCGGTTGAAATAGGCTGTTGCATGATTGGAATTATGGCGAATCGCCTCGTCAAAGTCGGCAATGGCTTCTTCAGCCTGTCCGAGTTGAGATTTCACTATTCCTCGGTAATAATAGTCATTTGCGTAGTTAGGTTGTAAGTTAATTGCCATGTCAAAATCGGCAATAGCTTCCTCAAGTTCCGTTAGTTGGAATTTTGCAATTGCGCGCCAACTGTAAACTTCGGCATTATCAGGGTTCCTGTCAAGTGCCGTATCAAAGTCAACGATGGCTTCCTCATCTCTTTCTAGTTGGTACTTAGCAAGCCCACGATCGTAGTAAACTTCGGCATTATCAGGGTTCCTGTCAAGTGCCATATCAAAGTCAACGATGGCTTCCTCATGTTGATCCAACTGAAATTTCGCAAGTCCGCGTTGGTGATAGGTTTCTGAATCATTAGGATCCAAGCGAATTGCCATATCATAATCATCAATAGCTTCCTTATATTCACCTCTTTGGTGTGCCTCATAGGCACGTTGGTAATATTGTGTAGTACTGAGTTGTGTGTATGGCACATCTTGACTGTATTGCCTTGCGAAACCGTCAAAATCAGGAAACAACATATCTGGAGTAATACCATATATTCGTTGCAAGGATTCCCGGATCTCTTCCTTGCTACTTTTATCAATAAGGCATTCTTCATCGGGATTAATTTCGATTTCAAGAACTCCAAACAGGAAGATAGATTGCTGCGCGATAATACGCTCGTTTTGCTGCTGTCGAGGTTGCCATTGATAAAGTCTTTTATTGTCTAAGGAAAGCTGATCAATCTTTTTTTCTAACGACTCAAGTGTAATGACGCTGAATTCCCCAGCCCGCCCTATGAACTTGGGATCATTCGGTGGAACGGCAACGACCTTACCATATTTTGGAACGTTTTCTGAACTTTTCTTGCAAGCAAACCAGAGCGCGATTAAGGCATTGTAGGTGAAGTCCATTAAGAAAGTAGCTGCTCCATAGTGCTGAAATTCAGCAAGTACTTCCAAATCCTCCAGTTTTCTCCCCTTTTTCTGGTCGTGCCCGCGGAAACGCGCGTCTCTGATTAAATCCTTATTGATTTGGAGGAATTTCTCAAAATCTCCTTCCTGTTCTTCGTCGTTGTCCCGTCCCTTTTTAATGCGGCGGTAAGCAGACGCGTCAATTTTGTAATCTGCACTTGATACACCTCGAAACAGATATTGTTTGGAATCCTCTCCGGAATCAAATTGAGCTGCCCATTTCATAAATTCATTTAGTGTTTTGACGTAGTATGTTATGTGCCAAACGCCATACGCCGAATTTGCTGCGAGTCCAGATTCTTTCATGGATCTTAGAGCTGATTGGATAATATTTGAGCGAACTCCTGAATTCATTCCACCACGTTGGTGATGCTGCTCAAAAACGGTATTCACAATTTCACGCCTCTGAACAGTCTGACCTCCAAATAATTCTTGGATGAGTTTACGAGCACAATCTGTCGTAAGATCTCCTCCAAAACATTGATACTGATTATTCATAATTTCTTTTATGTCTTATAAAGTTGGGTCACTTCTACTCTTAGATGTATATGTAAGGTTTATTAGATTTGACGCGTGTTTGGAATGCTTATCCGGATTTTCAGATTCAACCCAACCTACAATGCTACGTCGCTTCGCATAAATTGGACGTAGTAAACACAATGGCTGAAAACTGATAATTTTCATTATAGCGTATTTATCATAAACTTTCAATAGAAATGTGGGTTTTAACGCAACCAACGAAAATGAGAAAAAATTGTTGTTTTCTCCTGCGAATTCGTATAAAATAAAACAAACTTTCAAGCTACATCTGATTAGTGTTCGTTTCAGAACCACATTTACAGGTAAAGGAGCGTGTAATGACACCTGAAGTCGCTTTACAAAAACGGGAGCAAATGATTGAAGAGGGTTTCTGCATTGTTGATGATGTTCTGACAGAGGAATTTCTACAGGAACTCCGAGACGAATCAGAACGGCTTATCGCAGGACACGTGGAACCGGAGGATGTTATCTATCAAGGACAGCATGTCAACGTCCGCGGTGAGGATAACGTACATATTCAAAAATTGCTGGAGTGGCAACTATCACGTGACGCACTCGAACAAATCGGATTCGGGGATTTTGTATCATCCGGCGGGATTATTATTCTGACGAAGGAATCCGGAGGTCCCCCACTCTATTGGCATCAAGATTGGATGCGCTGGAACGATCCGCTGAGCTGCGCCCCCTGGCCTCAGACGATTTTCCTTAATTATTATCTTACCGATACAGACCGGGAAAATGGCTGTCTAAAGGTTATTCCGGGGACACACCGCAAGCGAATCGATTTACACGACATATTGGTACCAGCGCATGAGCAGGGCGCGCGGTTTATTGATGAAGATCATCCTATCATGTTCAGTGACCACCCGGATCAGGTGGATGTCTGTGCAAAGGCTGGTTCGTTGGTAATGGCAGATGCTCGCATCTTACACTCCGCTCACAGAAACTTCACCGATGTTCGACGCACGCTAATTCTCGCGTGGCATAGCCGTCCGAACACCGTGCCAGACTATTGGGATAGCGAAATTCCGGAAATTGTTGCGAATCGCGACGAAGATGCTAATTATCCGATGTCTCGTATTCCTGGTGATTTATTGCAGCCATAACACAGAGCAGCACTTCTAAGATATGGAGCGGAGATGATTCCGATTGACCTTTCCAATAGAATAGCGGTAATCACTGGCGGTTCAGGTGCGTTAGGACGTGTTATGGTGAGGACCTTGGCGGAAGCGGGTGCGGATATTGCAATCTGCTACTACAGGGACCAAGAAACAGCCCGCCTTCTACAAGATGAAATCACCGCCAAAGGGGTCCGGGCAGCCATAGTCCAAGCGGATGTCACGGATCAGGACTCGATAAACGCTATGCGTGATGCCGTCTCAGAGCGACTCGGTTCGGCGGACATCATCGTCAATAACGCTGTGATTCAGTATAACTGGACCTCGGTTTTAGAACAGTCCGCTGAGGACTACGAGAGCCAGTTCCAGTCATGCGTCCTGCATAATGTATATATGGCACAAGCCTTTGTCCCTGGAATGATCGAATCAGGATGGGGACGGGTTGTCAGCATTAATACAGAGTGTTCAATGCAAAACTTCGCAACTCAAAGTGCCTACACATCGGGCAAGCGAGGTATGGACGGTGTCTTGCGAGTGCTCGCTAAAGAGGTAGGTGCACACGGTGTCACTGTCAACCAAGTTGCACCGGGATGGACTGTCAGCGAAAAAAGTGAAGCGAGTGC
>JAPOOP010000709.1 GCA_026713385.1 Candidatus Poribacteria bacterium
CCACACGTTCCTTCTTTTGTGCAGCCACTTCCTTCACACTGACCAACAGCAAGACGGAAAATAATACCAACAATAATGATAAAGTCCGAAAACCGCACACTTTCATCGTCATATTCTCACAAACCAGAAGAAAGATCGCGACCAGAGGCCGCTCCTACAGGAAAACGTAGGTAACCGAAGCATATCACGACTGAAAGCGAAAACCTGCAACAAAAAAGCGACCCGAAGTCGCGACCGAAAGGTCGCTCCTATAGAAAAAGAGCAACCAAAACATATCGCGACCAGAGGTCGCTCCTACAAGAAGAGGGAGGCGAGCTTGTAGCTAACCTTTTGCGAGGGTGACGAGCTGCCCGAAACCAGCTTCGTCCTTCACAGCGATGTCGGCGAGGACTTTCCGGTCAAGTTCAATTCCAGCGGCTTTGAGACCATGTATGAATCGACTGTAGGTGAGTCCGTGCAACCTGGCGGCAGCGTTAATCCTTGCGATCCAGAGTCGCCGAAAATCGCGTTTGCGTGCGCGTCGGTGTGCGTAGGCGTGGTTCCACCCCTTCTCTACCGCTTCTGTAGCGGTGCGTTTGAGGTTATTCCGACCACCGCGGTAACCTTTAGAATGCTTAAGCATCCGGCTACGGCGTTTGCGTCGCACACTCCCTGTTTTTACTCGTGCCATTTAAGAAAAACTCCTATTACGATCATCGGTATTATCCGTGATCACATCCACGATTTCGCCCGGGTATGTATATAGCAGGTATCCGGGCATTCAGTTCTACTTATGAATAAGGCGTTTCAAGCGTTTCTCATTGCTCGGATCGACGAGGGTGGACTGTCGCAATCTCCGTTTTTGTTTCGATGACTTCGAGATGAACAGGTGCCCTGCGTATGCGCGTTTGCGACGAATTTTGCCTTTCGATGTGAACTTGAAACGTTTTGCCGCACCTTTATGCGTTTTCATTTTTGGCATAAAAATATCCTTGAGAAGTACCGCTCCTACAAAAAGAGCGAAAAAATGTCGTAACCCAGAGGCAACCTCTACGAAAATTTACAAGAGGAAACACATCTGCTCGGACATCACGCGATCCTGATTATCGTGATGGCGTGCTTCCGCTGACGACAAAAAATTACACAGATTTCGGTGCGAGGATCATTGACATGATGCGGGTTTCCATCCGTGGTGGTTGTTCCACATCAGCAATCTCTTCCAAATCGTCTTTAAGTCGTAAAAGTAAATTTCTACCGAGTTCTGTATGAAGCATCTCGCGTCCTCGAAACCGTACGGTTGCGCGGACCTTCCATCCATTTTTCAGGAAGTCCTCAACATGTCGTTTCTTGAACTGGTAGTCGTGTTCCGCAGTATCTGGACGGAACTGCATCCCTTTCAGAACAACTTTAGACTGTCTTTTTCGAGCCTCGCGTGCGCGTTTGTTTTTCTCATACTGATACTTCCCGTAGTCCATGATCTTACAAACGGGAGGCTTGGCATTCGGTGAAACCTCTACCAAATCCAGCCCAACTTCTTCAGCAAGTTTCATTGCATCGCGGGGCGTCAAGACACCCATCTGCTGGTTGTCTTGATCTATCAGGAAAATCTCTTTGGCTCGAATCTGATAATTGGAACGACTTTGTCTTTCCTTCGTCCTCTGAGTACGTCTGCCTTTGTAGTGTATTTTTCACACCCCCAAGTCAAGGCGCTGCAGTGCGCCGCTTGTCAGTCGGTATAAACTCTCGATAGACACCGCTTACAAGCTTATATAGAAACGAAAGCGCACAACTGATTCGTTGTGCTCCAGTAGACAAAATAACTTTGTCTACAAAACGTTCTGTGCCTATTCGGACGTTGCAAAGCACGCCACATGCGTGATTAGTAATCTTTGCCCGAATGAATTAATTATACCATATCGCTAACATAAATGCAAGTTAAAAATAACCGATCGTCCATAAAGTCCGTAAAACAATCAATCCACCTGCTACCCCCCCAAAAACAACGATAAGACTGATGCTGACGAGAAGGGCGAGACGGACAATCTGTTCGCCAAGTTCTGGTTGTTCGCTTGTCCACGCGCGCGCTAACCAGAAGGTTAATGCAACGCTCACCAAACTCAGAATGCACGCGCCTAAAACCGCCACCAGTAGCCCTGAGAAGTCTACCATCTGTATCGTTTCTGGAAACGATTCGTATTCGGAGAAGCGTTGGATGACACCTATCAAAATGCCTCCCAAAACGACAATAAAACCGATGAAAACGATGAAGACTTTTTTAAAGGCAGTTCCCATGTTCCGTCCAATCTATGCCGCACATCCTTGACAAGTGCTTTAATTATATCATGTTTCAAATTAAATAGCAACTGCCCCGTAAGGAGGAAAAATCTGAAAACGTTTGATTTATTTCGCAAAAGATGGTAAATTAATTCCAAATTAGACGCATTTGGACGCTAAGGAGTTTTCTCATGGATGTAACATACACATCAGCAATCGCTGAAGTTATCGGAAAATTAGAAACGGGTAACCCACTCCCGACACTCGTGCCACAGAAAGCATGGAACAGTGAACTGACGGATACTTTGGAGGCGGCATCCCTCAATGATCTTTTTCAGGGAGAATCGCTGAAAAATACGACGTTTGGTGAAGCCATTAAAAGTGGCTTGCTTCTCTGGAACGACGCGCTGGATGAATCGCATACCATCTCACAGGGGTTGGCAGATCAGACGGGCAGCTACTGGCACGGCATCATGCATCGCCGTGAACCGGATTACCCCAATTCCAAGTATTGGTTCGGCAGAGTCGGGACACACCCGATTTTCCCAGCACTGCGTGAACGTGCCCTCGAACTTCTCAAAGAAACAGCGAACCCATCGGACCCCCTCACAGACATCGGACAGGCTATCGCGGCACAGGAGAATTGGGATTCTTACCAGTTTGTTGATTGGTGCCAAGCTGCCGAAGGCGACGCAGACTCGGATGTAACCCGTTTCTTGCAACAGGTGCAGGCGGAAGAGATCAAATTGCTACTGGCGTACTCCTACCGTAACGCCGTCTAACACACGCCAATTCACCTGAAGGAGACAGACGATGTTTCCGAGAAATGCGCGTATCAGAATAAAGGGTTGGTATCACCTTCGATTTCAGAGATATGGAGTGAAACCCAACGCTTTTGCGGTTTCCGAAACGCTGCAGATATGAAGTTGGGTTTCACTACGCTTTTGCGTACACACGGGCTATGTTGGATTTGAGGGTGTTTGGACCTCTACATCTGTCTTCTGAGTCCCGTTCAACCCAACCTACAGTACGAAATTGACACTTATGTGGTCCGGTTCCAAACCGCACCTACCGAGGAAGTGCGTAAGTCCCTATCAAGCGTTGCACACGGATTCAAACAGAGGAGGCAACAATGTTCTCCGGAAATGAAATAACTTCACAAAAAAGTAGAAATAGAAACCTCTATGCGCATTTCATTGGCGTGCTCAGCAGCTTTGTGTTAATAGGTTTTTGTGCGAACCTCACGGATGCCGCCCCGAGGAAAGCCGCTTACAAATATCAGGAAATTAAGGCAATTTCCAAGAGTCTCAAGCAGCGGAGCGAACAGGCAAATTTAGAGAAATTAGTTGAGAAATCTGCCGATTTTGTCGCGGCACACCCAGAATACAGACGCGTGGATGAGGTCTATTACCTTCTCGGCAACGCCTTGGTTCAGTTGGAGCGTGTTGAAGAGGGCATTAAAGTTTTCAAAGTTGTTATCAAGGAATATCCAGAGGCTCGCTACGTTGAACGGTGTCTGTTGGACTTGGGATTGGCACATGACAAACTCAGCAATCACGACGCAGCAGACAGTGCGTACCAAAAATTGATAGACCATCCGAAGTACGGTTCACGGTCGCAGGCGAAATTTGCGAAGAAAATCCTCGAACAGGACAAAACCGAGCGAAACGGTGAATTACCGAAGCCACCTGGGACGAACATGAACCCAAGGCAGTGGATCGGGAAGCCAGCACTGGATTTTCAGGTGACAGACCTGAAAGGCGAAGCACTCTCACTGGAGAAATACCGCGGACAGGTCGTGCTCCTCGATTTCTGGGCAACATGGTGTGGTCCTTGCATCGCAGAGATACCGAACGTCAAAAAGACTTACGAAAAGTATAAAGATCAGAAGTTCCAGATTATCGGTATCAGTCTGGATAGGTCAATAGAACCTCTTGAGGCTTATATTAAAAAAGAGGAACTGGGATGGCTCCAATATTGGGACAAGAGCGGCAAGATTGGTAATCTGTACAAGGTACGCGCAATTCCGTCAACCTTCCTGATTGACGGTGAAGGTGTTATCCGCAAAACGAATCTCCGCGGACACACCCTTGAACATGCCGTCGCGGACCTGGTGAAGGAAAATCTCGCGAGAGCAGCGGAAAAAAAAGAGGATGTAACCCCTCAATAAGAGGCTTCAAGGAGCGGCAATGGCACACCTTACTTTAAAAGATGTCACCAAAATTTATGACGGCGATGTTCTCGCAGTTGAACAGGCAGATTTTCAGATTCCCGATGAGTCGTTTACTGTGCTTGTCGGTCCATCGGGATGCGGCAAATCGACACTCTTGCGAATGATTGCTGGTTTGGAAGAGATAACGGAAGGCGATATCTATATCGACGATGAACGGATTAACGACACCCCGCCCAAAGATCGGGATATCGCCATGGTCTTCCAAAATTACGCCCTCTATCCACACATGACGGTGTATAAGAACATGGCGTTCGGGTTGAAGCTGCGGAAATATCCGAAAGCGGAGATCGACGAGCGTGTCAAAGAGGCGGCGGAGATTCTGAGCATCTCGCATCTCTTGAACCGTAAACCGAAACATCTCTCCGGTGGTGAACGCCAACGCGTCGCCGTCGGTAGAGCGATCGTCCGACACCCCAAAGTATTCCTGTTCGACGAACCGTTGAGTAACCTCGATGCGAAGCTACGCGTGCAAATGCGGATGGAGATCAGTCGTCTGCACGACCGTCTCAACGCCACCATCGTCTACGTTACGCACGACCAAGTCGAAGCGATGACGATGGGGGACCAAATCGTCGTGCTGAATGAGGGGAAAATCCAGCAGATTGCCGATCCCGGAACGCTCTATCATCAACCGGCAAACCAATTCGTCGGTGGATTCATCGGTACGCCACCGATGAACTTCATAGAGACGGACATCGTGACCAATGGCGGTGCTCCGATGCTCAGCTTTGAAACCTTCAAAGTGGAACTGAATGCTCACCTCCAGTCGGTATTGAACGAACTTTCAGGGGATTCGGTGACGCTCGGCATCCGCCCGGAGGATATTCACATCGGTGAAAACGGGAACAACCGCGTTGATACACAAGTAGAACTGGTTGAACCGCTCGGAAACCATGCGCTTTTATACCTGCGGACAGAGAAAAG
>JAPOOP010000274.1 GCA_026713385.1 Candidatus Poribacteria bacterium
AAAAATAAAAAAATAGTGTCGATCAACGAAGATCGGCAGATGATGGCAGCCTCGCTTATTAAGAACTTCGTTATGCTCGCCTATTTTCATGAAGTCAAACACGGACGGCGAGCACACACTGATATAAATCGGGGACACCTGCGAGCAATGATCCAGGTGAGCAACAATTCATCAACCAACTACTTTATTCGACTACTCGGCGGTCCCGCACGGGTTAATCGGATACTGAAAGTTAATTACCCCTATTTTAAGCAGACGCGGATCGTCGAATACATACCAGCCGGCGGACGGACTTACAAGAATATGACATCTGCGCGTGATCTCAGCACGTTCTTTCTGCGGTTGTGGCACGATCGACTCCCGCATTCTGAAAAAATGAAGTGGTACTTCAAGCTCAAAAACGGAGACTACATCTTTAAAAAAACCTACATCCCGGCATCGGTGGCGGTTTATAACAAGACCGGCACTGTCTACGGATTGGTAGGAGACGGCGGCATATTAGTGCTCCGAGACCCACAAGGCAAATTGAGACCTTATATTTTTGTTGGACTAATGGAAGACAGGACCAAAACCAGTTACAAAAACCGCTGGCAGCCCTTTGCGAATTGGAGAAACCAGCGGACCTATATCTTGCGAAGGCTGTCCGAACGTGCCTACAAGTATATCTATGAAAATCACTACGGCGGTAGTCTCGCCCGTCGCTAATTGCTCTGAGGGAACCCATAATGCGACGCATCGTTGACATCGGCAGACGCATTGAACTCATACCCATCGATCCACACTTCCACGATATTACTATTGGGCTGTATCGTCAGCAACTTGCTGATGCAACGACTGGAACAGATACCCCTGCTTTCCTTGTTCATACCTATAGCCAGATGACAGGTGCCACTGAGAGAATTGAGGCAGTTGCGGAAGCCATGCAAATACTCGGTGGCATGCTAAAAACCGCTGATGGTCTGCTCTATTTCCCTTGTAAACATACCCATGAAGCCGCATGTCGCCGCGTCTTCTTGGAGGCATGCAAACTCACATCAAACACCCCCGCCGAACCACGCCCTTTAAACATACTGGATAGGAAATCACAACTCACCATCACTGTTGATTCAACCGGAAGCGGTATCTATCGGGTTCGCGCGAATGGTGAAGGTAGAGGCGCGGCACGGCGAATCTCAGCCATTGCAGGCGGCTTGATGAAATTAGGCGAAATGGAGGACATTGAAACCGGCAACAAGGATACCGTTGGTTTTGCCTGTGGACACTCCCATGACGCGCTTGTCGGACTCCTGCTGATCCGCGCCCCGAACGTCAGAATCACCTTGCGAGAAGCGGAGATGGGTGCCGCACGCGGGGTACTTTCAGCCCCAAGTCAACAGACCTAAAGATCAGAAAAATAGGTGGCATGCAGAAAGCCCCTCTCGTCGAACGCATTCTGCAAGCGATAAACACTCAGGGAAATTGAAGGAATTCAAGGATGTACAACCAAACACTTAAACCTATGACAGGTCGTGAACGGGTGCTCGCCGCGCTCAACAATGAACCAACCGATCGCACACCTATCTGCAATCCGACTTCCGTCGCGACTGTTGAACTGATGGATCTCGTCGACGCTCCTTTTCCACAGGCGAATCGAGAGCCAGAACTCATGGCACGACTCGCCGCTACAGGATATACCGAACTCGGATTCGATACCATCATGCCCGTTTTCACGATTATCCAAGAATCCAGTGCACTCGGTTGT
>JAPOOP010000226.1 GCA_026713385.1 Candidatus Poribacteria bacterium
CCACCGCTGTCGCATAACCCAAGGTTCAATGCCCCTGATGCTCCTGTTGTTCGGGTGAACTGGAGCGATGCGGTCGCGTACGCCGCATGGGCAAATAAACGACTGCCTACCGAAGCAGAGTGGGAATACGCCGCACGCGGCGGTCTGACTGGTAAACGATACCCGAATGGTGATATAATAACTTATGCAGATGCCAATTTCGGTAGCACAGGCGGAGCGGATAGATGGAAGTGGACAGCACCCGTTGGTAGTTTCCCACCCAACGGCTATAATCTCTACGATATGGCAGGCAATGCCTGGGAATGGTGTTTCGACGAATACAACGGTGAATTCTATAGTATCGCTCCACAAAACAACCCTCGCTTCGGCAGAGAAATTGCCCCCGATACCGAAAATTTTCGTATTCTACGCGGCGGCGGTTGGGGCGGGAGTCCTGAAGATCTTCGTGTCGCAGATCGATGGTATCACCTTTCGTCCGGAAGCACTATCGGATTTCGATGTGTGAGAGATGTCGCACCGTAGGAAACCACTCTTGCCTTAAAAAATAATAGGTAACCCATGCATTGGCTTTCGCGCAAAGATTTTGTTGTTTTCTCCTTATCTTTTCTGGTAGTAGCTATATTTTGTGGCTTACTCAGCGAACTCATCGGTGTTTCTTGGATCCGGACCGTTATCGGATTTACTCTGATGATTTTCCCTGTCCTATTGATACAAGAATTGGTACAGAAGAGGAAACATGAACGAGAAGCAGAACGGAAATCTTTAAAACCAGATGACTCCAGTGCTCACACAACACAGCCGAATGCCGTGGGAAAAGTCCTTGTTGCTCAACAGAGAAGCGACTTCTTTTTTAACCTGAGAATGTTGGGAATTTGCCTTCTGTTCGGCGGTTTGGCGGGATTGACTATCAGCGGTTTCTGGTCCGGAATCCTAAATAGATGTTCCGCTTGTGGGCGGTACGATGCCGAAAAAGCCCATCGGAGGCTCGGACCAAATGACACCGTTTATTATAATTGTCCTGGCATACAGGTAAAGCAGTTTTCGGTCCCCAAACCACAGCGAAATACGTTCGTTTCACCCCTCGATGATAGGTAATTCACTGCGGGGCGATCACGTGAGGACAATAGAGAAAAAATGGCAGTTGCAGTCGAATTAACACATGTCACAAAAGCCTTCGGTACGACGCTCGCCGTCAACGACGTGAGCTTGAAAATTGAGAAGGGGGAATTCTTTTTCCTCCTCGGACCCTCCGGATGCGGTAAATCGACCTTTCTCCGAACCGTCGCCGGATTCTACAAACCTGACACCGGTGAACTACGGTTCGATGACACCGTCATGAACGACGTGCCACCGCATCAACGCAATACAGGGATGGTTTTTCAGAACTATGCCTTGTGGCCCCACATGTCCGTCGCCGAAAACATTGAATACGGGTTAACGCTTCGGAAACTCGAAAAAGCGGAACGAAACGAAAAGATTACGCGGTCACTCGAAATGGTACAGATGGAAGACTTTCGTGACCGTGCCGTCAACACGCTCTCTGGTGGACAACAGCAGCGTATCGCCCTCGCCCGTGCCCTCGTTATTGAACCGAGTGTCCTACTCCTCGACGAACCGATTAGTAACCTTGATGCCGCACTCCGACAACAGATGCGGGACGAAATAAAGCAGATCCACGACCGTACCAATATTACAATGTTCTACGTTACACACGATCAGGTGGATGCCCTCTCTATGGCAGATCGGATGGCGATTATGCAGGACGGTGTCATCATCCAAGTCGGCACACCGCGTGAGGTCTATAAGTTCCCTAAGAACGCTTTTGTTGCAAGCTTCGTCGGGGAAACCAATTTTATTTCAGGCAAGGTCGAACAGGCATCGAACGGTAGTGCCACTATAGAAACACCCGCCGGAAGGCTCCACTCCACAACCGTTTATCATGAACTCACACAAGGGACACCTGTGCAATGTTCAATTCGACCAGAGGCACTCATTATTGACAACGACCAGAATGGCGGAAACCCAATCGAAAATAGGATAACCGCGAAAGTTACCGCAGTCAACTATTTGGGCAGGGTAGAAGAATATCAACTAATGGTTTCCGCAGGCATTCCCCTTAAAGCCGTCCACTACAATCCCGGCACAGAAACAAAAAAGCCCGGAGACACCGTGCAACTTGCAATATCAGCAGAGGCAGTTATCCCACTCCCAGATTAGGAAAATAGCGATCAGTAATCAGCAGTCAGAAAGAGGTTTTCGGCGAACCGAACGCTCTCTGAGAACTGAAAGCCGATAGCCATAAAAAAATGAGACTAACATCGAGTCAACAACATGCCCTTGACATAGACAGACACGTATGTGTAACCGCCGGTGCCGGATCCGGAAAAACCACGGTATTGGTCGAGCGTTACCTCAACATTTTGCGTGAGGGTAACGCCAACCCGCAAGAGATTGTCGCCATCACCTTCACAGAGAAAGCCGCCGCCGAGATGAAGGAGCGAATTATTGAAGAACTGTCCCCTCCAGGAGAACACGATGGTTCAGAACAGGACAATTCGCTACAGGGCTTTCGCGAAGAGATGGGCACGGCACACATCTCAACTATCCACGCATTCTGCTCACGTATCCTGCGAGAATTTCCCTTTCAAGCGGGTGTCCCAGCGAACTTCAGCATCCTGCAAGGCATCGATCAACAACTCTTACTACAGCAAATTATTCGGGAAACCCTCAAGGGCATTGCCACAAACCCGAATGATCGAAACCGAGCAGAACTCACTCGACTCTTACGACGCTATGGAGGCCAGCAAAAACTGGTGGATATCTTTTCCACCATGATAAATCAACGGGATACCCTCGAACACCTCATGCAAGAAATTTATAGGAACCCAAACGATACAGAGGTACGTGGGGTCCTACAAGAGCGCGTTCGCGAAAGAGAACAGCAGATTCGCGAAAGACTGATGTCAACAATTGACATCCCTGAATTTATCCGATGCTTAAGTGTTGTTTTGCAGGTCGCGAAAGGTAAAAAGGCAGAGGCAGTCAGAGACTTGACCCAGCAGTTAGAAACGCTATATGGACAAAACCCAGACCCGTCTGGCGAGTTGAACTTACTTAGAGAAATTGCATATCCAATTACAACTGCACGCAATAACATTGCGAAAAGAGACTTTCTGGGGAACCGCGTTACAACAACAGGTATTGAGACTGAAATCAATTTTCTCGTATCAACCGCGAAAAAGATCAAAAACATTCCAATCCTTGAAAAAGATGATGATAAAAAAGACGATGTTGAAACCGATGATGATTTTCTGCTTAGCACAACCCGCGACCTACTCACACTCTACACCCGAATCTCGAAGGCGTACAGAATTGCCAAACTCTCTCAAGGTAAACTCGATTTTGCTGACCTGCAACTGAAAACTCGCGACCTCCTTCGCAACAACAAAGAAATCCGACAGAAATTGGTATCTCGGCACAAGTATTACATGGTAGACGAATACCAAGATACAAATGAACTACAGTATGAATTGGTGATGCTGTTCACAAACGAACTCAAAGAAGCGAATCTCTTTATCGTCGGTGATCCAAAACAGAGCATTTACGCGTTCCGTGGCGCAGATGTCCGCGTATTTGAAAAGACAAAACAAAAAATCATCCACGACGGAGGTAGAGATATTCGTCTCACGGAGAATTTCCGATCCTTGCGTGATACTGTCGGGTTCGTCAATTACTTTTTCAATCACTTGATGGGGGATGGAAAAGACACTGAATTTGAAGTGGAGTATGAAGCTCTTACGCAAGCTCGACCGGTCAAGGCAAACGGTACAGTTGAAATTCTGCTTGGAAAACAGGGCGAGGATTTAGCAGATGAATACTCGCTTATCGCACACCACATCAAAACCATGAAAGCAAACGCAGAAACCATTTGGAAGCGCGGCGAGAATGGAAAGGAAGCAGAACATCCGATTGCGTATGATGACATCGCTATCCTCATTCAGACCCGAACACACCTCCCTAATATCGAGAATGCCCTACTTGAAGCCGACATCCCTCATCTCACTACTGGTGGTGTCGGTTTTTACCAACGACAGGAAATCTACGATATCTGGAACTATCTCAACTTCCTTAATAACCCAACAGAAAACCAAATCTCTCTTGCTGCCGTCTTCCGCGGTCCTGCTTTCGGTATCTCCGACACTGAACTCTACGAAATTTCACTACAAGAAGAGGCAAATTTCTGGAACAACGCGCAGAAATACCAAACGCATTCTGATAATCTCCGCACCGCAATAACCATTTTAAAAAGACATAGTCAATTCGCACACCGAATGCCTGTAAACGAACTTATCGCAACCATCGTTAATGAAACAGGAATGATTGGAACACTGAAAACTGGGAAGCAGGGACGACAACGCTGGGTAAACTACCAAAAACTCTTAGAACACGCCAGAAACTTTGACGGTGATGAAACCAAGCAAACCCTTCCAGATTTTATCGAATTCTTGGATATTTTAATTCAGGAAGAGCGACGCGAAGGGCAGGCACCGGTTGAGGCAAGTAGTGGGGCAGTACAAATTATGACGATCCATGCCGCCAAAGGAAAGCAGTTCCCAGTCGTTATCCTCCCAAGACTTGATCGGGGAGCACAGACCGACAGAGAGCCTTTCATTGATGAGGCACTCGGTATCGGTTTTAGCCCCCTTAATCCCGATAAAGACTACAGTAAAACTGAACCAGACATTGTTACACACATGAAAAATCGGGCAAACGAGAAAGAGATTGCCGAAAAAAAACGTTTGTTTTATGTCGGGACAACACGGGCTTGCGACCGACTTATCCTATCAGGAACCCTTCCAGCAATGAATATGCTTGATTGGCTCTACACACACCTTGACATTGATGAAGAGGATCGTTTACTGAACCTGCCCGTCTCATTGGACGTGTTCGCAGGAAACAGCAATAACACCGAATCCTTCCAACTCCAAATCCCGATTTATCATGAACCGGCAGAGGCTAATTCCACAGATGAGATTTCCGATGAAACAATACCTGTTGATTTCCCTGAACCTCCACGAAAACTGGAACCAACTGGTACGCCCGCAGCTTTTTCTGTCACTGAACTTGCTAACTATGCCCGCTGTCCACTACGGTATCAGTTACAAAATGTTCTACACATTCCAACGAACGGGCAAGAAACACAGGATTTCGACGAAAACGAGACGGAGGCAGCACTTCGTTCCACGCTCGCACGAATCAGACGGCAATCAGACATAGAAAATCTTGACACCACGATTGATCGGGCACTTGAAAATTATCCTGAAGTAACGACTGAATCGAAAGTCGGGAATCGGAGTTCTCTCCTACAGCACGTTAACAATTTCATCAACTCCGAGCTCAGTGAAACGGCATTTTCTGCCTCCAAAGTTCAGATGAATCAAAATATTCACGCAGACATCAACGGACATATCGTTGAGGGTAGGTTTGACAGACTCTTTAAAGATGAAACAGGAAACTGGCAGGTAATTAATTATAAAACCGATGAGACGCAGAATTCAGATACGTCTCGTCCGGAAATGGAACTTTACAGTTTGCTCGTGCATCGGCGTTATCCAAACCAATCGACTGTGACAATTAATCTTTTTTTTTCTGAGCAGGGTCGGTGTGAACAGAGGCACTTCAGCACAATACAATTGCAGGAAGTTCAGGAACAGTGGCAGGAAAAAATCTTGGCATTGCAGCGCGGGGTTTATGAGAAGAACCTTGAACACTGCTGTTCCTGTCCCTATGCAGATTCAAATGGACAGTGCATAATCACGGAGGAATAGGATTTTTCGGATCCGTTGGGTTCGTTCGGCTTTATCCAACCTACGAAAATTAGCCGCGAAAACATGAGCCTGCAACAACGGCGCAGGCGGATAAATGGGAGGTATACTAAAAATGAAATCAACGCAATTACTTCGCACAGTAAAATTAAAAATCATCATAATTGTCTGCATTTCAATACAGGCATGGCACTCCACCTTTGCAGGAACGTGGCGTGATGATTTTGAAGACAAGGACACCCGAGAATGGAAAATCTTTAACATCGACCGGCAGGTCGAAAAGTGGTGGGTCAATGATGGTGAAGCTGTCGGCGAAATCTTCCTACCCGGTTTCATGAGTCTCTGGATAACAGGTGAACTCACATGGAAGAACTACTCTTTCTCCTGTCGCGCAAAATTAGTGGAAGACAAGAACGAACCCCCAAGCATCGGGCTAACACTCCATGATAGAGGTGAGGAAGATACCCGTTATCTCTTTTTTATAGACTATGTTTTCGGCACCGTCCGAATCGTCAAAGCTCTTCGAGACAACTGGTTTCCCGTCATCTATCCATTTGACGCCGAAATCGATACATGGTATGAACTCACTGCCACCATCCACGAAGACGGCAGGCTTGAATTTCAAATTGACGACGAAATATTTACCGTTATTGACGATGACCCCTTAAAAGGCGGACAAGCAGGACTTGTTGTCGCCGACGGACAGGCGAGATTTGATGATGTCGAAATCACAGGCG
>JAPOOP010000267.1 GCA_026713385.1 Candidatus Poribacteria bacterium
ACGCACACAGGAACGTGTCGTCACATTCTTCCAGAAGACGTTGGGGTATACTTACCTCGGCAACTGGCACGCGCATCAAGAGAATAGCAATATTGACACAGGACTGCTGACAGATTGGCTGCGAAGCAGACGACACGACGACACCATTATCTCCAAAGTGCTGTTTGAACTGGAAAAAGCGGCGGCACTCGGTGGCAGTAGAAAACTCTACGAAGCAAACCGAGAGGTCTACGGACGCTTGCGCTACGGCGTGAACGTCCAACCCAGCACGGGTGAACACCGGATCCCCGTCAAACTCATCGACTGGGAGCATCCGTTCAATAACGATTTCGGTATCGCTGAAGAGGTAACCCTCAAAGGTGAGGACGGCAACAAACGCCCTGATGTAGTCCTATACATCAACGGCATCGCCATCGGTGTCCTCGAGCTAAAACGTTCCACCGTCTCCGTTTCCGAAGGCATCCGTCAGAACCTTACCAACCAACGCGAAGACTTCATTGAATGGTTTTTCACCACTGTGCAACTCGTCATGGCAGGCAGCGAAACCCAAGGACTACACTACGGGGTCATCAAAACGCCAGAGAAACACTGGTTGCGCTGGAAAGAGACGGATGCACATCCCGATGCAGGTGATAATCTGTTGCTCCGAGAACTCAGTCAAATCTGCAACAAAACCCGATTGCTCGACATTTTGCACAACTTTATTGTCTTCGATACAGGAACCAAGAAGATTTGCCGACACAACCAATTCTTCGGTGTCAAAGCCGCCCAAGCGCGTATCAAACGCAGAGAAGGTGGCATCATCTGGCACACCCAAGGCAGTGGGAAAAGCCTCACAATGGTCTGGCTCGCAAAATCCATCCTCGAAACCATTCCTAATGCCCGCGTGCTCATCATCACCGACCGCACCGAACTCGACGACCAAATTGAGAAGGTTTTTAACGGTGTCAACGAGGACATTCAGCGGACACAGAGCGGCGCGCATCTCCTGCAGGTCCTCACGAATCCCGTGGAGCGGTTAATCTGTTCACTTGTCCACAAGTTCGGCGGCTCCGGTGAGAGAGAAGATGAAGACACCGATAGTGATGACTATGACGACTACGTTGACGACATTCAGCAACATCTGCCGGACGATTTTCAAGCGAAGGGTGAATTTTTTGTGTTTGTGGACGAATGCCACCGCACGCAGTCGGGGAAACTTCACAGTGAGATGAAAAGGCTACTCCCCACTGCACTGTTGATCGGTTTCACAGGCACCCCTCTGTTGAAAAACGACAAACAACGGAGTATTGAAACCTTCGGTCCCTATATCCATACCTACAAGTATGACGAAGCCGTTGAAGACAGCGTCGTCTTAGACCTCCGTTATGAGGCACGCGACATAGACCAAACCCTCTCCTCCCTGGAACAGATCGATCAATGGTTTGATGAGAGAACCAGCGGACTCACCGATACAGCGAGAGCGAGACTCCGGCAGCGGTGGAGCACTATGCAGAATGTCCTTAGCTCACAGGAACGCTTGGATAGAATCGTCGCCGATATTGTCCTCGACATGGAGAACCGAGATAGACTTAAGAGCGGACGCGGCAACGCCATGCTTGTTGCCGATAGTATCTTTTCCGCCTGCAGGTTTTTTCAGCTGTTTCAGAAAACGACATTAAAGGGCAAATGTGCCGTTGTGACCTCCTATAGACCCTCCGTAGATGCCGTTGCCCGGGAAGAAACCGGTGAAGGACTCACCGATAGACAGACAGAGTATTACGTCTATCGCGAGATGCTGGCGCGACATTTTGACGAACCTGAAAACACTGCGATGCACAAAGCCGATCGGTTTGAACGGGAGGTAAAGGATGATTTCATCAAGAATCCAGAGAAGATGAAACTCCTCATCGTTGTTGATAAGCTCCTTACCGGTTTTGACGCGCCCCCCGCGACCTACCTCTATATCGATAAAAACATGCAAGACCACGGGCTTTTCCAAGCGATCTGTAGGGTCAATCGCCTCGATGGTGAGGACAAGGAATTCGGATACATCGTTGATTACAAGGATCTCTTCCGATCTCTGAAGCAGGCAATTACGGATTATACCGGCGATGCATTTGAAAACTTCGACGCTGATGACGTGAAAGGATTGTTGAAGGATCGACTCGAAAAAGGCAGAGAACGTTTAGAGGAGACACGTGAGGCAGTCAAGGCACTTTGCGAACCCGTGGCACCGCCGCGCAATTCCGCTGATTACATCCGTTATTTTTGTGCCGAAGAAAATGGGAATGTAGAACAGCTCAAAGCCAATAGGCAGAAACGTGTAAATCTCTATAAATTCACGGCAACTTATGTGCGTGCTTATGCTAATTTGGCGAATGAAATGAACGCGGCGGGTTATAGCACTGCCGAGGCACAGAAAATTAAAGAGGAAGTGGTGCACTATGAAAACGTCAGCCAAGAAATCAAACTCGCCAGTGGCGATTACGTTGACCTGAAAGCCTACGAACCTGATATGCGGCATCTCATTGATACATACATCCGTGCTGAGCAGAGCGAGACGCTCTCAACACTCGGCGATATTCCATTAGTAGAACTGATTGTTGAAAATGGTGCCGAAGCACTCAATCTGCTACCGGAAGGTATTCGCACCAACGAAGCCGCAAGAGCCGCAACCATCGAAAATAACGTCCGGCGGCTCATCGTTGACAGGTCGGAGGTCAATCCGAGGTATTACGAGGAAATCTCACATCTGCTGGATGACATCATTCGCGAACGCAGACGCGGGGCTTTGGATTATCGCGAATATCTATCTGAAATCGAAGGACTCAGCGGGCGGATAGCAGAAGACGAAAATCCAGAACGCTATCCCGCCACTATCAACACCGGCGCATTACGCGCGCTGTTTGACAACTTAGACACACTTCCTGAAGACCGTAGAGAAGCGGCGGCACTCGCAATAGATACTGCTATCCGCAGGACGAAACAAGACGACTGGCGAGGCAACAGACGCAAGAAGAAACAGGTACAGAACACTATCGCACGGGTAATTCAACAGGAATTTAGTGACTACGACATTGATGTCAAAGCCCTTCTTGAACTGGCGGTGAATCAGAGTGAATACTAAGATTGATAAGTATCACATCGAAATCCGCGGGATCTCGGTAGAGGTCGTCCGAAAAGACATCAAGAATCTCCATATCGGGGTCTATCCACCGAGCGGTCGCGTGCGTGTCGCCACCCCTTTGGCATTTGACGATACCGCTGTCCGGATGGCGGTCATCTCACGACTCGGATGGATTCGACGGCAACAGTCAGCATTCTCAAAGCAAGACCGGCAATCCCAACGCGAATTCGTAACAGGCGAGAGCCACTATTTCGCCGGCAGACGCTACCGACTCGACATCGTAGAGCAAAACGCGCCCCCGAAAGTCTGGCTACCCAATAACACAAAGATCGCTCTCAGCGTGCGTCCAGGATCCGATCGGGACACGCGCGAATCCGTAATTCACCGTTGGTATCGCCAGCATCTCCGGGGGCAGTTGCCGCCACTCCTTGAGAAATGGGAAACGAAACTCGGCGTATCCGTCAATGAAGTGCGAATTAAGAAAATGAAAACGCTCTGGGGATCTTGCAACATTGAAGCAAGGCGCATCTGGCTCAACCTCGAACTGGCGAAGAAACCGAACGCATGTCTCGTATACATCTTAGTGCATGAGATGGTCCATCTTTTGGAGCGTGAGCATAACGACCGGTTTCGTGAATTGATGGACACGCATCTACCACAATGGCGGACCTATCGGGATACGCTCAACCGCGCCCCCCTCGCACATGAAAGTTGGCAGTATTGATTAAAGATAGGGTGGTCCTATAGATCCCTTCCTTTGGGCTATCAGCTGTCGGGATTCAGATATCCCTCCTACACGAGAACTAAATATCCCTACTATTTTTCCCACAACAAAAAAAATTAGATAAAATGCATTTTATGCAACCTTTCCCCCGTTAAAATACGACATAGCATCACGAGGCAGTTCTGGTGCATCTTGTAGGTTCCGAAACTTGCTATCAGATAACTTTGGAGGATAATCATGAAAAACGAAGATGTTGATCTGATTCAACGCGTCTTGTCGGGTGATGAAAATGCATTCACTACACTGGTCGAAAAGCACCGGAAATGGATTCATTCGCTCGCGTGGCGTGAGATCGGCGATTTCCATGCCGCACAGGAGATTACGCAGGATACCTTCATCCAGGCTTTTAAGTCGCTTCCAAGTTTGAGAGATTTGAATCGTTTTTCAGGCTGGTTACACGTAATAGCGAAGCGTCAGTGCATTGAGTGGTTGCGGCGGAAACCGATGGCGATGCAGTCACTGGATGCGATGCCGAATGCAGAATTAGAGAGGGTGTCCTATGCGCGGTATCTTGACGAAGAGCGGACCCAAGCATCAACAGATGGACTGCGTGAAATCGTGGAACGCCTCCTCCAAAAACTGCCTGTCAATGAACGTTCTGTGATGGTATTGCACTATTACAAAGGTTTAACCTGTGAAGAGGTGAGTGTGCTTTTGGATGTATCGCTGAATACGGTAAAAAGTCGGTTGTATCGCGCCCGAAAACGATTGGAAACGGAGGAATCAATGCTTCGCGAAACCTTGGACACAAATATCTTAAAAAACGAACCGCGTCGTGTTGACTTTCAAACGACCGCAGCAACGGAAACCGGTAAACATTTAGCAGAAGGCGGTTTCAATTTCAACCAGACCGATAAGGTTTTCACATCGTCTGGCTTCCATACAAGGGGACGTAGCGATGGGGATCCGTCGCCGATGTACATGTTGCTACACTATCTTAACCACGGTGGGATTGACATCTTTAGATTTCCTTTGGTGGTCGGGAGTTCTTGGGAGCAGGAGGGTGCTTGGAAATCACAGGCAACGACAACCTTGGAGGGATGTGAAACAGTAAGTGTCTCCGCAGGCACTTTCTCGGCGTGCCTGAAACATAAAACTGTTTTCGCGGACGCTGACGTTGAGATCGTTGAGGATGCCGATGCTGAGTTGCGAGACGCTCTTGTAAACGGGACGCGCTATCTGTGGTTCGCGACAGGCGTTGGACTCGTGAAGATGCGCTATGAGCACTCGAATGGTGTTGTCACCGAAGCCGAATTGATTAAGTATGAAATTCCACTTCAGGAGGAGGCATATCTCCCTGCACAGATAGGCACGCAGTGGACATATAAATGGCATAACACGTATCGCGACGAAGCCGTTATTGAGGAGTGGCGCGTCATCAGGAATTTCCGACGATTAGAAAATCTTGAGAACCCGATGGAACTTGCGTCGGCAAGGTATGACGTCAAGATTGATGCTGATAATCCGCGTCTGGCGACTGTTGAGTGTGTGCTGACGCCAAAAGCCAACAGCGACACAAAAGGGGAGCGGAAGCCGTTGCTGTTATCCATGAGCCGTTTTGGGACTGAATGGCTGGACGATGGATATGGTCATTATCTGCAGGACTTGACGGTTACCGATGCAAACCGGAAGGCTTTGGTCATCGAGGAGATTGACAAAACGCAGTGGGCAGTTGAAACACGTGATGAATCGCCTGTGACGTTGCGTTACAAAGTATTGCTAAACCATGATGAGCGGGAATGGCATTGGGGGCGAGATGAAGCCCCGTATGCCCAAGACGACTGTGTTTTCTGGCCCGGATATGCGCTATTTATTGTCGGTGAAGTAGACGATGTTGAACTCTGTGTGGATGTACCTGATAATTGGTCGGTCTCAACGCCTTGGGAACGAATTGAATCCAGTGAACACCGTTTCGTCTGTAAAGACCAGAACGACCTGATGTATGCGTATCTTGTGCTTGGCGAACATGCTGAACGTCTGGTAGAAACCGGAACAGCAAAGATTGTGCTTGCGCTCGGTGGACGTTTTAAAAGGGCTATGGATGAAATAGAGCAAACTGTTGCGGCACTGCTCGGTATGTATTCAGGGATTTTTGGTGGCACTCCTAAAGATCAACTGCTATTCGTCGCGAACCCTTATGGTAATAAAGAATACAGGAGCGGTGGCGTCTCCCGACGTAGTATCAGTATGCTGATAGGTGAGACCTTAGATGAAGCCAACAGAGGTTTTTGGTTACCTGTGGTGGCACGCCTTGTGTGCTATCTCTGGAATGGAAGTTATATTGATATCCGGGATGGAACAGGTGCCATCAGTTTTAAGGAGCAGGAGTACTGGTTTTGTGCCGGTTTTACGCAGTACTATTCAGAAATCGTCTCGGTCCGTCTGGGTCTCGTCTCTGATACCGATTTTCTCAGAAACCTTGAACGGACGTGGGAGGCGTATCTATCTCGGCAGGGTGAACTTTCTATCCATGAAGCAGGAGAAGACAAGTCCGCCAACCGCGAGCTCGTCTATGACGGTGGGAGTCTGATTGCTGTGGCTTTGGACTTGCAGATTCGCTCGCGGACGGAAAACCGAAGTAGTTTAGACGATGTGATGAAACAGATGTATAGCAAGTTTGGTCTCACCGGTATCCCGTATACAATGAACGATGTCATCAGAATTGTGAGTCGAATGACGGGTGCGGATTTTAAACCGTTCTTCCACAAATATGTGACAGGGACGGAACAATTGCCGTTAGAGGAATACCTTAAGGACGCAGGTGTGGATGCTGAGATAGAATTTGGCGAAAGACTCCCTCGTATTGGTTATATCGTTCATGAAATGCTCGGTATTGGTGGAATCGGGGGACCCCCGGGTGGAGGTCTGTTCATCGACAATTCACTTCAGTATCAAAACGACGACCAGTTGATAGCCATCAACGGCACGCCGGTGAAAACGTTTGACGACATCAGAAGGATTGCCAAAAATTGGAAGTCTGGTGATATGGTGGAGTTGACCCTTGTAAGAGAGGATGAAGAGATTCTCCTACCCGTCACACTACGAGGCGACGCGTCTAAGAATCCACCGTTGGAGGCGGATACTATTGATGTTACCATCACGAAAGACGCGGATAGCACGGAATCGCAACGTGCAATTTGGTTGGGAATGTTGGGCAACAGTCGGTGATTTTATGGTAAATTTTAGCATGACGAAATTTGACAATCAAGATGGGTGATGTTGTGCCGGATGCCTTCGTTGGGGCACGGGGACCCCAACGAACAGATGGGCGTTAGGTTTTACCTAATTTGGAGGTCAAAATTCATCAGGAGAACTGAATAGCCCTAACACGCTTATGCCAAATTATTCGGCTCCAACGACCCGTCGCTGAGATTGTACTCCTGCATATATCGCCAAATGGTTCAGTTCTGTAGATGCTTGTGGATGGGGTTATCAGCCTCAAACACACGCTGCATCGCAGCAGATAGTTTTTCTTGGGCCGCGGTCTGTTCCACCCAATGGGTCGGAATACCATTTGTCCACTTTTCCGGTTCTGCATCCGGGTCAGGCGTTCGATACGCCATAAGGAGTCCCCACCGAGTCGTTGTCCCCGGCTTTCGATAACCAACATAATGCGGCATATGATGGACAAAGGACACCATGCTTCCGGGCGGTAGCGAGAGGTGTACAATTTCTAAAGGTTTCCTTGTAAAAGCGTGGATCTTACCCTTCAACCATCCTGCTTTCATGGCAGCGTCATCATCGGGTCGTTCTGTGCTCCATTTGTACGGAATGCGATAGAGATGCGCTCCAGGAATAATTGCGAGTTCTCCGCCATCTTTGATGGTTGCCCCTTCTGGATAGCACAGCGTCCGAATACACTGTCGTTTTAGAAATTCAGTGGTAAGGGCGTTTCCAGTCCCAATGGGGTCCTCAACTTCGTACTGCCCATCCCGATACTGATGTGCGTGCCATCGACGCCCTTTTGAACCGATCGCCCGGTTAAGCATAAAACAGTGGTCAAGTATGAATCGGTCCCCGAAAAGTTTCGTGAAGAGTGCCATCATTTGCGGGTGAGCACTGGTCACATCCATGATAAAGTCGTCATATCCAGCAGGGAAGTATTCCGGCATAACGCCTTGCGACTCGAATCTATGTGTGACCAACGCGGCTCCGGGTCCGAATAGCCCGTAGGTGTGCATATATCGACGCAACTCAGCGGTTCTGAGGAAACCCGGCATTTGCTCTGAACCTCCACAGCACGCTGCCAAAAATTCCGGTGTGATTTGTTCCGGTAGCGGCGGAGGAAATCCCCGCGCCTTAAAGTCGATAGCACTCCACTCCGTATCCATGAGGATCGCATCGTTCATCTGCTGTAACTTCTGCAAGCTGGCTGTCCACCGTTTACGGGCAGCGTCCGTCAGTATCCCTTCCCACACCCAATATCCATCGCGCTCAAACGTAGCACGATCAAACGCCTGAAGCACTTCCGATCGTAACAGATCGTCCACACGGTTTTCCGGGGAACAGTTATGCGTAGATAAGGTATCCATTCACGCCTCCTTATGTCCAAGTCATTCTGACATTTACCATAGTTAACGTGAGTTCTATAAAGGTTTAAGCTTACCTCATTATACCAAAGGGGTTCTCTTTATACCATGCTTTTATGGAACTCACGCATAGGCGTTCAATTTTCAGCAATCAGCCGTCAGCACGGACACAGTAAGTTTATCTAAAGATTAAGAACGTATGTGGAGCATTTCGGTTGTTGATTGTCAGAATCAGGATTTATAGGAGAATGCGGTGTTCCGTATAAATCAGGCTTATAAGGTTTCCGTCCGACAAAAGTGTTATGTGAGAATTGAGTGGCTCTGAAACTCACGTTATAAATAGCAAAAAAATTGGCATAAAATTCATTTTATGCAACCTTTCCTCCCTTAAAATACGACATAACGTCACGAGGCAATATATTTTTCAAATTGTCCCTTGAGATTCCATCGGTTTTCAAGTTAAATTAGGAGAAGATAGAAAGTGGCAACCACTTTTATCCTGTTGGGCGTGTTAGATGAGGTAAGTTTATGCGGACACTTTGGTTGGTTATCCAACGCGAATTCGTCTCAAATGTGTTGACATCCCGGTTTATGATTGGGTTTATCGTGTGTCTGCTTTCAACAGCTGTTGCTGTTTTCGTTCAAGTGGACGATTACGAAAAGCGTTTGTCGGGATATAACACTGCCGTCCGGGAGGCGGAAGCGGAAGCACAGGAGTGGGATCTCTATGTTGACATCAAACCGAAAGCGCACCGAAAACCGAATCCGTTGAGTATTTTTAACGTGGGAACGGAGAATGACGGGGCAAATACGGTCACCGTTGAGTTGGGAAAGCCTATCTTTGTGTTTTCTTCCCCGATGTGGGGGGCACCGACACAGAAGCGAGGTTCAGACAACCCTTTCCTTGCAATGTTCCTGACTGTTGATGTGGTTTTCATTTTCAAGATCGTGCTCAGCGCGTTGGCGATTCTGTTCGCTTACAATACCATTTCGGGAGAGAGAGAAGACGGCACACTGAAGCTTGTATTATCCAATTCAATACCGAGGGACACAGTGGTTTTGGGAAAATATCTCGGTGGGATGCTGTCGCTGTTCCCGATCGTTTTAGTGAGTCTAATTGTAGCACTCTTAATCGCATTCTCTTCTCCAGTTACCGGCTTTGATGGAAACGATATTGCTCACATCGTCCTGATATTCGGGGTCTCGTTGCTGTACGTATCAACGTGGTATCTTCTGGGACTGCTCTTATCAGTTTGGACGAAAGAAGCCGCAACGACCTTAATCCTTTCGATGTTTGTCTGGGTGGTTCTGACGAGTGTTCATGCAAATGTTGTAACGTTTGCAGTGGATAAATTCTCACCCTATCAGTCGCAATCTGAGGGGGCATTTCTCCAACCTGCGTTCGATGTCTGGGACGAGTACAAAAAGGAACGGGATGCCTACTTCAAACAGAGAGGCTACGACGATTTGAAAGCATCAATTACTTGGGAACCTGAGACGAGTTCAACGGGGTTAGGCTCGAGTTCTTATACTGGAGGCTATTTCAGAATAAGGCGTTATAGCGTCACAAATGTTAGCAAAGCCGATACCACTATCTTCCAAGAACTTTTAGGATATCAAGAGCGACTTCGGAGTGAATATGCGGGTAAAGCGGAGGAAATTCTCAATAAACCTGCGGAAGATCGAGAGAGGGATGCAAAACTCGCAGACGCGCTCTCCCGTATCTCGTTTGCAGACGTATATCACTTCGCTGTTGGGACAATAGCAGGGACCGACAGGCAGAGTTACAACGATTTTATTCAGGGATCCAGAGCCTATAAACGTAAGATTGTTGAATATCTGAAGGATAAAGAGGCGTTTTCTTCGCGGGCGTGGTTCTCTACAGATAAGGGTGCTGCAGATTTGACAGATCTGCCTGTTTTTAAACATAAAAGGCTTTCCATCTCAGAAAGTGTCGCACGCGCTTCGGTGGATATTTTGATTTTATTCGCATGGAATATTGTTCTATTCATGGCGGCTTATGTGTCCTTCCTGCGATATGATATAAGTTGAAAAGGGGTGGAAAAATGATCTTGCAAATTGCGATAAAGGAGATATACCACAATCTCACGACCCTCCGGTTTGCGTTGATGATAATCCTGCTGCCTGTTCTGTTTGTGG
>JAPOOP010000677.1 GCA_026713385.1 Candidatus Poribacteria bacterium
CGCTCCGACGGAATATAACACGGAAACGCGTTCGCATAAGCACCTACCCAGAGGCGTTCGGCATCTAATTCACTTTTCAAACGAAGTGAATAATCAACAACCACTTCACTTGCGAGGAAAACAATGGCGAGTTCCTTGCCGAATCTCCACGCCTGTACCGGATAGGAGAGTTCCGTCTGCAACGGCAGTCCTTTCTGCAAGCGTTCAAGGTGCTTCTGCGCGTGATAGGCATCGGAACCACCTCCCGCCACACGTGCCTCCCACTCTTCACGGGTCGGTAGTGTATCGAAGGGCAGGTTAACCCGCTCAAACACACCGGTAGGAACACTGGTGAGGGGCTTAGCCTCTCCTTTTAGGAGGCGTTGGACCTCCTCAGAAAGTGCTTTTCCATGTGCTTTCGCATACGCAAGACGGGTACTGAAGACCTCTTCTTGTCCATCCGGCATCGGCATCATCCGTGATTCGGGGTTCGCATCGGCACCACATCCAATGGAAATTAAAGCCGTTACGCCGGGTAGAGTGTCCTGGATCGCTTCTTGGGCAAATCCTGCCCAGTCGCCGCATATATGGTTATCTGTACCCGCCAACGTCGTGCAATGGCAGGCGTAACTTGCCCACACGGCGCGGAGTGTGCCGTCCTCGCTTGTGATTTGCATACACGGTAAGGAATGGTCTACGGGTCCGCCTTCAGTACGTCGATTTTTTGCGAAACCGAGTTCTCCAAGGCTCCAATTCAAACGTGATGGCTCTCGGTTAGCGAGTGCCTCCAGCGCAACGGCTTCCATCCAGTCCTTAAATTGAGCAGTGTACCGATCTATCGTCTCCTGTTCTGCGGGGGGTATATCCACGCTAAACAGGAAAGGTGCGGCGTTTGTGAGACACGGCGCGCTGTGTGTATGCGAAAAACACGCCACGAAATGGGCACGCGAGATACCGGTTTTCTCCTTAATTCGGTCAGACACTTCCTCGGTCAACTCGTCCGGTAAGCCGCAGTTTTCGACCGTTACCAAGACAACGGGTTCATCTGCATCACTGCCAATAGCGAGTGCCTTCGCCCATATTCGCTGGATGATACCGTCGGACTCCGTGCGACGACTCCCGTAACCGCTCAGTCGAATCGGATAATCTGGGGTAATATCTACTTCGGCAACGCCGACCTGAATAATACTATTCTTCTTTGTCATGATGTTCTCCATTATCGGTGTCCATTTCTTCGGTTAGGAAAAGCATCCGAAGTATATCTTCGGGATGTTTTTGGAAGTCGGCTGAATGGACTTGCCATAACTGAACTCCCTCTGGGATGTCGTTATATCTGGTGTCGTTGCTTGGTAGGGTGTCAATACGGGTTACTTCCAGTTCTAAATGCGCAAGAATTGGGATATCAGCGAGAGTGGTGGCGAATTCATAGTCATTTACAAGAATGTCAAATTTAACTTGAATTTCGCCCATATCAGCACTAATTGACAACAGGAGCATCTGATCAGCGAAGTACCAACAGGTTTCCCAAGTATCGCCCGTAAACGTCTGTTCTTCGATCGGATCCTCCATTTCAAGTGGCATCGGGCGTAGTCCTCGTTCAGCCATATCGATAGCAGTCGCAGTTGCTTCTATGATACGTGATAGATGGGCATCGGGCGGTTGACGGCGTTTTCGACGGCGTTTCTTCTTCATTTATCCCTCCATATTCCATGCTTTTGCAGGTGCTGTTTACAACCGCATTGTTCAGACAACAAAGTGAGAATGTCTTACCTCACAAACGCAGCGTAAGTGCCAAGAGGTGACGCGCTTCTCCTATAGTTAGGCGTGTCAACGGATGAACCAAGGTATACTCTGTAGAGAGTGTGCCGAGTGCAAAGGCGATACCAGTAGTGAAATGCGTGTGAGCAGTCGTATGCCGGAGCCCGATTCGGAACGCAATAGCATAACCGTTTTTCCATGTTTTCTGAAATTCGCTGCCAATAGCAAAGTTCACTCCACTTTGCCCAAAGTCCCGCCAAATATCCGTTGCGACTGTAATCCATTCCTGAGGTTCATAAGCGACACCGATACCGAATCGCAACGGGCGAGGTTCCACCAAGTCCGCGCGTAGGAGATTTTCAAAGAGGATGCCTATCAGCAGCGGTGCGGTGGTCTGCTCTGTGTCAAACCATACTGGACGTTGAAACCCGAAATCCAATTCTAATCGGTTGACTGTTCTTTCAAGCGTCGGCTGTCGTTCATGGAGGATATCCCGGACTCTGTCTCCGAACTGCAGCTCTTCAACAATTGCCTCAATCAGTTTTTCAGGGGCATCTACATCTACTTCGGGTCCGTGGCGTGCTTCCAAATTTAAAGTCGAGATCACCGTTCCTCGGTTTACAACTTGCTTCAATAATCTAAGACGTAGACCCATCGCCGCTTTACCGAATTCACGGCTGAGTCCTATTACCCAACTCCTCTCTTGAAGTAAGTCATAATGTGTAAACAGATCCGTTGTGGCAGAAAATTGACGAGCGTTTCGGTGATATTCGGCACGGGTACTTTCAAATGTGAAGTTCGCAAAATTTGTAAATTTTGCGGCATACCCAGCACTCGCACCCCATTTACCAAATGTGTGTGAATAGTAGACGGTTGGCGAAATGTCGATATTAGCTTCGGCAGCGAATTGTGTAGTTCCGTGTTTCGGTAGTTCTGCCCAGTGGACATTTTCAGCTACAGTCCCGAACGCGAGGTTGTGGTGTTTTACATGCACAAGCGATGCCGGATTCCCAAATATGCCAGCATCCTCTGCAGAAGTTGCGATACGGGTACCGCCCATCCCAGCAATGCGGAGCATCTCATTTGCTATACTTGATGATGGTATCACCGCAGCTAAGGTGCAAAATGCCACGATAGTTGTAAAATACTGGATGTCAAAAGGCTTTAATAACGCCATATCGCTGGTCTTTAAAAAACGTCTGCATTCTCACTGCGAAGCAACGTCCGTAGCAGCCCAGATTTAATCATTAGAAAATTGTGAATCCACACTCATCACCTCAGCGAAAATATCCTCTAATGTATGTTTCACCCCACGGAGTTGGCGAAGCTGGACACCTGTATCATAAGCGAGTTTGAAGAAGAATGTTGTTTCCGTCTGCTCTTGACGTGCGGACGTGACCCGTAGACGTTTATCGGGGTGTAATTCAACCTGAAAGTTGTGGTGTTCCAAAGCGGTGATATAAGCCTCACTGTCACCCACAATCTTCAGATCGAAAGATTGTCCTTTGTTCTCTTTGAGTGCGTGTATCTGTCCTTGGATAGCAACACTACCGTGTGATAGGGCAACAATCTCTTGACATGCGAACTCCACATCTGGGAGCAGATGCGAGGATAAGATGACATTGATGTCTTTGTCGATTGCTATGTCTTTGACGAGTTCGAGCATCTCTTCTCTACCGCTTGTATCCATTCCGTTCGTTGGTTCATCAAGAAGTAGCAACTTCGGGTCATGTACCAGTGCCTGTGCTAACTTTACACGCTGTTTCATACCTGTGGAGTATTCGTCCACAGTGCGATATCGTTCTTCATCTAAACCGACGTAATAGAGGACCTCGTGTGCGCGTTGCAGCGCATCGCGTCTCGGCATTCCGCAGAGTTCTCCGGCATAAGAGACGAGTTGAACGGCGGTCATACCCGGTATTAAACACTCATCTTCCGGCATATAACCAATCTGTTTCCGAATCTCAAATGGATTCGCCAACACATCCATACCAAACACAGTCGCTGTGCCTTGATTCGGTTTGACGAAACCGAGAAGTGTTTTAATCAGTGTGCTTTTCCCCGCACCATTCGGTCCCAGTAACCCGACAGCACCGCCTTGGACCTGTAATGAAAGGTTGTCTAATGCAGTTGTCGTGCCAAATAAAAGTGATACATTCTTTACTTCAATCAACATTTTTTAAATTATTGGGTCTCCGCACAGATTTCCTTACTGGTCAATCTGGTTTCTGACGTGATTTAGTGCTCGTTGTTATGTGTAACGGGACGAAAGGTTCTTTTTACACGCGGACCGATCTGCGTTAAGATTTCATAGGGAATTGTTCCAGAGCATTGGGCAATTTCATCAACCGTAATTTCTTCGTTTCCCTGCTTACCGATCAGCACGACTTCATCACCAATAGATACCTCGTCTGAAGGTTCCAACTGCACCACACTCACATCCATGCAAACCCTTCCGACAATCGGACGACGCATTCCGCTAATTAACACCTCACCGGAGCCAGAGAGCGAGCGCGGATAACCGTCACCGTAGCCTATCTGCACCATTGCCACGCGGGTTTGATAGGGTGCTTTGTATGTCAACCCGTAGCTTACGCCCTCCCCTTCTGAAATAGAGCCTATCCAACCGATACGTGCCTTCCATGTCAGAGCTGGCTTCAGTGGGATAGGTTTTTCAGCTGCGGGATAGATACCGTATAGACTCAAACCCGGACGAACGGCATCAAAATGGGATTCAGGAACCGCCAGCGTTGCTGCACTGTTCGCCACGTGCACCATTTTCCCGTCCTTGTGCGCAAGAATGGATGCCAACCGATTCAACTGAACAGAAACGAAACTTTTATCGACCTCGTCCGCGGTAGCAAGATGTGTAAAGATCCCTTCAACTTCAAGTCTCGGCAGTGTCTTCAATTTATTCAGAAACTGTAGTGCTTCCTTCCAGCACACACCACTCCGATTCATTCCAGTGTTGACATTGACGTGAACCTTTATAGGTTTGGTCTCTGAGGCGACCTCATTCAATGCCGTCGCGAATTCCCGATCCCCGATCGTTGGCGTCAGGCTGAATTCAACGATTTCTTCAACCTGCATAGGTAAGCAACTAAAGAGGATAAGGATCGGTTTGCGAATATCTGCTTGGCGTAACTTGATACCTTCTTCAACGGTTGCAACCGCAAACATATCAGCGACTGAACACAGCGTTTCTGCTACAGGCACCGCTCCGTGTCCGTAAGCATCAGCTTTCACGACTGCGATCAACTGATTACCCGTGTGTCTCTTGATTGCTTCAGCATTATGTTTGATTGCCAGCAGATCAATTTCTGTGTGTGTTCGGGAATAGGGCATATTATCTTTTAACCTTGCTGTATCAGCAAAAGAATTATACCACAACCTATACAAATTTGCGAAAAATTTCAAACTTTTGTCAGGGTTATTCAACCGAAAACCGAGCCTGAAACGAAGTAGAAGAGTTTGCTTGGGTGTTTCTTCAACTCGATATCAACACCCTTCAAGGTTCAAATCCACGCCACTTACCCGCAAGGGATAATTAAAAATCCTGTTTTTGGGAGGAGGTGTCCCCTTGGAACCACAGGAAGAGCAGGATAAATACAATTGAGTTCGCCAACAGCATCGTTGAGATAGCGTTAATCTTCGGCGTAATCCCGAATTTCAGTAGTGAATAGATATGTACAGACAGCGTTGTATAACCGACACCAGCGGTAAAGAACGTGATAACGAAGTCATCAATGGAGAGCGTAAAGGCGAGTAAAGCACCACCGATAATTCCGGGAGCAATCAGCGGAAGTGTTATCTGCCAAAATGTCTGCCATTCGTTCGCACCGAGGTCACGTGCCGCTTCCTCTAAAGTGTGATCGTAGCCTTGTAAACGCGCCCGCACGACGATCGTAACATAAGCGATGTTGAAAACGGCGTGTGCGATAATTACAGTAATTAAACCGAGTGGAATGCGGACTTGCACGTAAAAGGTCAACAAGGCAATCGCTAACACGATGTCTGGAATAATAATCGGGAGGTAGAGCGTGCGAACAAGAGCGGCTCGGATACGGAAACGGTGTCGTTCTATAGCGAGTGCCGCCGCTGTACCAATAACGGTAGCGATAAC
>JAPOOP010000497.1 GCA_026713385.1 Candidatus Poribacteria bacterium
ACCTGTTATACCGATGTCTTAGCCGACAATAACTACACTGTCGGACTGAGCGGCAAATGGCACCTTGGCGATAGTTTGACACCACAACACGGGTTCAGCCACTGGTTCGCTTTGCTTACAGGCGGAAGTCAATACAACGATGCCGATATGATCCGAGCCACCCCCATTTCAGAAGGACAGGTTGAAATGCAACCCGGCTATCTTACCGATGTCATTACTGATGATGCGTTGGACTTTATCTCGGCGAATCAGGAGGGACCGTTCTATCTCAGTGTTAACTATAACGCACCTCATACGCCGTTTACAGGACACCCCCAAGACATTGTTGACTCTTATGACGATTGTCCTTTCAAAACATGTCCACAAGAGGCATTGCACCCGTGGGCGGTGCAAGGTGCGGCTGTGCACATGGGCAATCGTGAGTCGTTGAAAGGCTATTTCGCCGCTATTACCGCACTTGATTTAAACGTCGGACGAATTTTAGAGAGGCTTGCACAGTTAGGGATTCGTGAGAATACGCTTGTTGTCTTCAGTAGTGACAACGGCTATTCGTGTGGACATCACGGGTTTTGGCATAAAGGAAACGGAACATTCCCGTTGAATATGTATGAAAATTCCGTCAAAGTCCCCTTCATTGTCAGCCAACCCGGAAGTGTTCCAGAAGGGCGCGTCAGTGAGGCGATGGTGAGCCAATACGACTTCATGCCGACACTCCTCGATTATCTCGGCTTGCCCGACCCGAATGACGATATGTCACCCGGCAGAAGCTTTGTCCCCGCACTTTCAGGTGAAACAAACGATGTGAAAGATGAGATCGTTGTTTTCGATGAATACGGTCCAGTTCGAATGATCCGGACGCCGGAGTGGAAGTATGTCCATAGGTATCCATACGGTCCACATGAGCTGTACGACTTGGTAAACGATCCAGGTGAACGGAAAAATCTGATAGACGACAAGTCTCAGAATGCCCGCATAACTGACATGAAACAACAGATGGGAGCGTGGTTTCAACGATACGTCTTACCGGAATTAGATGGTGCGAGATGCCCCGTTACAGGGGGCGGGCAAGCCGCAAGGATTGAGACGGGACAATGTGGTGAAGGTGCTTTCCATCCGAGATATGCACCACCTCGACGGGATGTATAGAATTTTTAAACTATTCTCTGGGCGTTGCTCCATTACATTACGCAACGGTTTCCGGTAAGGTGAGAACCTTTCCAAACCTAAAACAGGTTCTCTACTGCTCAAAAAACCATCGTGAAACGTAGTGGAACGATGCCCAGGAGCTTAATAATTAAAAAAGTGGTTATTGGTTAATTTCAACCGGCTCTGGGTTATGAAAGGTTTGTTAACAATTGGACATCTGCAAGGACAACGGACGCAGCAGTTCAGATTTAATCGTTAAAAAAATGGCGAAAGCCTTTGCCCCTGGCAATATTTCGTGTGTTTTCAAGGTTATTCCACACGCCGATGCAACCCGTATGCACTCACTCGGTATGGGTTTCACCATTAAAGAGGGTGTAGAAGTCATCGTTTCTGAGCACCATGAGACGAGCGTGTTATTTAACAGGCAAAGCATCGATTTTCCGACGGTGCGGACTGTTGCTGATCGGTTAATCCGAAACACAGGTGTTGCAGGCATGAACGTAGATATAACTTCTCCATTGCCCCTTGGTTGCGGCTTTGGACTCAGCGGTGCCGCTTCGCTCGCAACAGCATACGCACTCAATGAACTGCTCCATCTGGGTAAAGATACGGAGACGCTCGCGATGGTAGCGCACGTCGCAGAGGTTGAAAATCGCACTGGATTAGGAGATGTTTGTTCGCAATATCACGGCGGGTGCCTCGTCAAGTTGGCGGAAGGCGCGCCATTAGTCGCTGATAGGTTACCGATAACAGAACAGCCTATCTATTACCGTTACTTCGGACCGATTCAGACAAGCGAGGTACTTGGAAACAGAGAACAGACGATCCGTATCAATCGCGCCGCCGATGCTGCCTTAAGTGTTTTACAAACGCTTTGTAGGGGCGAGGTTACCTCACCCCTACCCAATACCGAACTTTTTAACGCCTGTTTCGAGGTATCAAAGCAGTTTTCAGTGGAGAGCGGCTTGCTCAGTGATGCACGCGTAATAGAGACAATCGAACAAATTGAGGCGGAGGGCGGTGTCGCATCGATGATTATGTTAGGGAACGGCGTTTTTAGCACGCATCCTTTTGAAGATGCAGTGAAAACGCAGCTTGTTCATAATCCAGCACGTCTCATATAGTTATCAGCCATCGGTTCTCCATCAGCAAAGAAAGTTTGCAAGTGTATCTAAAGTTGCGAAGTGTACTAAAGTTGTTGACCACTTTACAAATTTTAGCACACTTTACGGTCTTTAAACTTTCTGTTAGAATTTACCAATTCTCATGGTTAAAAAAATGAAACTTATCCTTATCCTTTCATTTTTTACGGTATCTGTTGCTGTTGGTGCGGTAGAAGTTGAGACTGTGACATTTGGATTCGGCGATGGCTACAAAATAGGCACATGGGCACCCTTAACTATAACTGTACGGAATCAAGATGAACGCACTGTGTTTAGTGGAGAATTGGTTGTGGAGGTGCGGAACTTTTCTTCCGCCATCCCGGTCGAACGTTACGCTACGTCCCTGTACCTTATCGAAACCGACTCACAACGGAAAGACTTCTATGTTTACTGCCCGAAAAATGCTACGCAACTTGTCATTCAACTTGTACCTGCCACACCGTCAGAGACGACAGGGATGCGCAGTACAACATCCGGGCTGGTGAAAGATATACTGCTCCCAACACCTCTTGCACGCAAAGATTACTTTGTGCTGGGATTGGCTCCGAGCGGCGACAAGTTAAAACGAGTTATTGATGAGAAAGAGTTAAAGGGCTCTGATGGCATACAGGTGCATGTCGAGTACCTTCCGGATTCGAGATCGCTGCCACGCGACTGGATAGGCTACAGTGCTGTTGATGTACTCGTTGTTCGTGAGGTTCGCTTGACTGACCGACGTATCCTTAAAGCACAACAGATGGCGATGCTCGATTGGATACAGCGTGGTGGTACGCTTATTGTCTCCGGCGGCGGTAGTTTTAACTACCTACAAGGTAGCTTTATAGAACCCTTTCTCCCTGTCGAATTAAAGGGACTGGAGAAGACGAATACGCTCCCAGTTGCATTGCTGGAACAACTTGGCAGAATGGAAGTCAGTAATCAGCAAGAG
This sequence comes from Candidatus Poribacteria bacterium, assembly GCA_026713385.1. Lineage (GTDB taxonomy): Bacteria > Poribacteria > WGA-4E > WGA-4E > WGA-3G > WGA-3G. The sequence continues at coordinate 3,238 of JAPOOP010000497.1, forward strand.
GGCGTAACTTCACCAGAAAACCTCTTAACTGATAGCCGAAGACCGATAGCCGATAGCCATTTTAAGCGTATCCAGTTTGCACCGAAAGCAGGGTGTGAGGTGTTAATCGGCACGTCAGAGCAGATATATGTCGCAAAACGGAGTTTTGGAGATGGACGGATTATTTGTCTTGCGTTTGATTACAATGCCCCTCCCTTTCTCGCTGAAACATTCTGGCACAGATTGCTGGGCAAGCACGGTAAATCTCCGAGGCACCTCGCGGACCGATACGCACTTGCGCTCCAACATGAAGAGGAAATTCATAAGCATTTTCTATCAGAGATGCCTACCCGGGTGCCGCTTATTAAACTGTTGACTATGGTTTTGCCAATATATCTACTTGGTTTTGGTGGTTTCTTGTTCTATTTCGGGAAGTCAAGGCAAAAATCACGCACCTATTGGATAGGCGGGTGTGTCTTCGTTCTGCTTTCAGTGAGTACAATTGCATCAGCGCGAAAAGTATGGTTTCCGAACCCCGTTACATCTGACAGATTTTCAATTTTATCGGTTTATCCTGAGCGACAGCGCGCACACTTATTAAGTTATGTTTCCCTCAGAGCCGCATCGCGTGCCGAAATGTCTATTGACTTCACAAAAGGCACTTTCGTTCGTCATCAGGAGGTTGAGGAGTCAAAGGGTGAGCTCCTGCCAGGAATCGGGACGCTGGTTCACGATTCACGTGTTCAACTGCGAGACTTATCAGTGGAGCCGTGGCGTCCCATGACGTATGTAGAAGAAAAATTTTTGGCGTTGGATACCCAGCGACTTCCGCACACCCTCGAAAACGCGTGGCGCATTGCAGGAAAAGAGATGACTTACTTAGGAAAGGTCGTACTAAAAGACGGATCGGGGTTGGAAATCCTGCCCAAGCCTTCAATGGCACATCTTCGGCAGCAAGTGACACCGAAGATGCCGCCTGATGAGGAATTAGAGGGTGCCCGAAAGACGTTTGCGAGAATCCTACAGCGGGATTACGTATTGCGGTATCTGGCGACAGAGGCGAACCTGAATCCCTCCCCCTATTTCATTGGGTGGATTTCTCAGGGTTTTACTGATGAGATAGCAGATCGGAATATTAACACAAACGATGAAACTTTAGTAATTTTTCGTCCGGGTGCTTTTTAATTTATGGGGCTCTGAGCTGCCCTCCAAATGTAAAGCATTCTGCGCAGGTTTCCTATAAAGGAACCTGCGGGACAATGCGAAGCAAAATTATGCCATTTAAGGAAACCTAATTTCATTACGGGCAGGTTTTAGTTAATTTATATTGGGTTTGAGAATTGTAAGGGCTGATAGGAACAAGTTTTACTCACGATTTCCTTAACTCTGCTACACTTACGCATAGGTTCTTGGTGTCGTACAAAACGCGTAGTCCCTAACGAAGTGGAGGACGGTTTTACGGAGAGGCGCGTTAAGTAGTTAACTTGCCTGAACGAACCGCAAGGAATAATTAAAAAATGGATGTGCTATCGCTCGGCATTTATGTCGTTGATGTATTGGGACGACCAATAGATCAGTTCCCCGAAAAGGGAAAATTAGCCCTCTTTGATGAACTCGAAATCCATGCAGGAGGTTGTGCTAACAATACGGCTATTGCACTCGCGCGCTTAGGAATCTCTGCTGGCGCGATGGGTAAAGTTGGCACTGATGCTTTTGGCGACCTGATCCTGCAAACCCTCATAGATAATGGTGTAGACACGGCGGGGATGCAACAAGATACGAGTGCCCGCACTTCCTTTACATTCGTCGCGGTCGCCTCCGATGGCGAACGAACTTTCTACCATTACATCGGTGCGAACGGCGAACTCTGTGAGGTAGATCTCAATTGGGAGGTCATAAAGCGTGCCAAAATTTTGCACATTGCTGGCGCGCTTGTCATGCCACGTTTTGACGGTGCACCGATGGCGAACGTCCTCCGGGAAGCGAAAAGTTTGGGGATAACTACCTCACTCGACACAGTCTATGATGCGACTGGGAAGTGGGTGGAGACACTCGAACCGTGTTTACCCTATGTAGACATGTTTATGCCAAGCATCGTCGAAGCACAACATCTCACCGGTATCTCTGATGCCCGCGAAATCACCCAATTTTTGCGGAATCGCTACGGTATCCACACGATTGTTATTAAAATGGGTGAAAACGGCAGTTACGTCTCCACACCAGAGATGGAACATTTTGCGTCAGCATATTCTGTGAATGTCGTTGATGCGACTGGGGCAGGGGACGCTTATGTTGCCGGTTTCCTCGCGGGTACTCTCATGGGTTGGGACCTAAAAGCAACAGCAGAATTGGCTTCCGCAACCGGTGCTGCCTGTGTCACTGCCATCGGCACAACTGCCGGCATCCAAAACCTTGAAGAAACCTTAAAAATTAGTCGTCAGAAGAATAGCAGTCAGCGGTCAGCAGTCAGCGGTCAGTAAAGAGGTTTTGTCTAACAAAGTGTTTCTCTTTGTAGTGTTGGAAACTTTTGGTCTCCTGCGCGAAGATGCAAAATCTAACAGATTTTTTACAATAGCATCAAAACCCGTAGCCTGCAACAACGGCGCAGGCGGATATACGGAAAGGAACGTCAAACTTGAAACCCACCTGACCGAACCGCAAGGTAAAATTAAAAATGGAAAAATTAAAAATTGTTCAAACGGAAAACCTATCCAAATGGTATGGCGAGGTGATGGGGGTAAACGATGTAACCCTCACAATTCATCCCGGAATAACTGGCTTGCTGGGTCCGAACGGCGCGGGAAAAACGAGTTTGATTAAGCTCATGACAGGGCAACTCAAACCCAACCAGGGCGAGATCAAAGTGTTGAGCCAACCGGTATGGAATAATCCAGAACTCACGAGACGGGTCGGCTACTGCCCAGATATAGAGTTGGCGTATCAATTCATGACTGGCTTTGAGTTTATCACTTTTTTCGCCACGCTGAACGGATACGATAAATCAGAGGTTGAATCTCGGAGTCTACGCGTTCTTGAAACAGTGGATATGCTATCGGCAAAAGATCGTCCTATCGCCTCCTATAGTAAGGGAATGCGGCAGCGTATCAAACTCGCGCAGGCGTTAGTACATGAACCCGAACTCCTCTTTCTTGACGAACCTCTCACTGGCTTAGATCCCAATGGAAGACGACATGTTATCACACTTCTACAGGAACTTGCTGCTCAGGAAATTAACATCATCGTTTCAAGCCATATCCTCTATGAAATTGAGGCGTTGACAGAGACGATACTGCTCATCCATCAAGGGCGTATTCTCGCGGAAGGCACCATCTCCGATATCCGCGAACTCATTGATGAACACCCACACAAAGTCTACTTGAGCACGGATGAACCCCGCCGTTTAGCGCAGGTCTGTCTCCCCTTTGAGGATATTCTGAGTGTTACCTTTGTTGATAGCGATGGTGTTGTAAGCGAATCAGAAGAAAAAAAAGAATCAGGCGATATTATTATAGAAACCGCCAAACCTGATGCCTTCTACGCACGTCTTCCCGAACTGCTGATTGAGAATGAATTGAGTGTCTCCCAACTCTACTCACCTGATGATAATCTTTCCTCTGTGTTTAAATATCTTGTAGGGTAACCTGTTCGAGAAATCTGCGAAATCTGATAATTCCCACCGACCCCTGATAACCTCTTTGTAGGAGCGAGTTTTACTCGCGATTCTTTCAATCCTGTAAATCCGCACTTCAGACAATTTTCCACCGATTCCCGATGCTCTCACCTAATCGGTAGGTGCGGTTTCCTAACCGCACCATAGGTGTCAATTTAGGGATTTTCCGTAGCGTCTTGTATTCTGTGAAAGGTTGTGTTTTTTCCACTGCTTCTCTGAAAAGTGCCTCCGTTTTCAAAAGCGTGTTTTATGGTTTTCAAAGTCTTGCGAAGTTC